>DASUVR010000131.1:0-8915 GCA_036378855.1 Gemmatimonadales bacterium
CGCCACCCGTCTGGTGTTGACTCATATCACCCGTAGCTCAGGCTAACGCTCGAGCTGGGGGAACAGTTGCCTTGAAGACATTTGCTCTCGCCCGGCTCCAAGCCGGGTGAGAGAAGCCTAGCTTGTCCCGCCTTTCCGGTCGGCCTCCCCATAAGCTCCGCCGAAGAGAGCCCCTTGTGGACCCCTGTCCCGGGGGTACTTTCGCGGGCGTAGTCCCCTCATCAAAGCGATCACAACACCCTTCGCAGCCAGCTCCGCACTGTCCTGGAGCAGAAGAACGGCGGCCTGGGGTTCGAGATGTGGGCTACCATTCTGGATCGGAACGGCAAGGTGATAGACGTGGTGTTCAGCGGCGAGAACCGGGGTGACCAGTGGCCCGGCAGCCGGGTGATCTCGGCGCAAAAAGCCAATACCGCCAACGCATTCAGCCTCCCGGGCTTTGCCCAGAGCACGGCCAACCTGAATGCGGCGGTTCAACCGGGCGGGAGCCTGTTTGGTTTGCAAGAGAGCAATCCGGTCGATCCGCGCGTCGCCTATGCCGGCCCGGTATCGGCCTACGGTACTGCTCATGACCCGATGATCGGCCGGCGAATCGGCGGGATCAACGTCTTTGGCGGCGGACTGGCGTTGTATTCGGCCGATGGAGAGCTGCTGGGTGGACTGGGTGTGAGCGGTGATACCTCGTGCACCGATCACATCATTGCCTGGAGGCTCCGGCACGGGCTGAACCTGGATAACGTCCCGGCCGGTCCGGACGAGGACAGCAACAGCGACAACATCATCTATGTCCAGGGCGACCTGGATGGATTCGAGCACCCGACCTGTTTCGACCTGCCGGGCCAGGGCGACCACATCGACATCGGTAACCACCTGCCGATACCGATCCCATCGGTCCGGAGGAATAGCCAGACACGGGCGCCGGACTCCGGCCGGGCGCCCGGATGTGGACCGGTCCTCTACGGCGTTTGAGGCAGCGCGGGATCAGTCGTGCGGCCACGGCCGACGGCAGGTAAATAGTAGGTTGCATGGCTTCCTCCTCACTGCTTGGCGTTCATTCCATTCTCCACTCTCCATATATCTGTCGAATGAGCGCCGGTGAAATCGACACACCGACAGAGCGGCGTCTTGCGCCCCGGCACGGCGGGCGATAACCTGACCGACCGTAGCCGTTCTCAGATCAGGAGAGCAGAAATGCAACGAACCCTCGCAATCACCGGGCTGGCCGCTGGACTGGCCGGCGCCAGCGTTCTCGCTTGTTCCAGTAGTCCTGATCCTGCTACCGCACCCTCCACTCCCTCACTCGCGGCAACGGCCGCCGTCCCCACGCTCACTCCTCAACGCAGCGGCACCACGAACCGGCTCCAGGCGGTGGACCCGGTGAATCGAAATGTGGTGTGGGCCAGCGGCCTTGGGGGGACGTTTGTGGTCACCACCGATGGGGGACAGCATTGGCGCAAGGGCGTGGTGGCGGGCGCCAGCAAGCTCGAGTTCAGAGACGTCGAAGGTGTAAGCGCCAATGTGGCCTATCTGATGTCGTCCGGCCCCGGCTCCGACTCCCGGATTTACAAGACCACCAATGGGGGAAACACCTGGTCGCTGCAGTTCCAGAATAAGAAGGAGAACGCGTTCTACGACTGCTTCGACTTCTGGACCCCACAGCGCGGGCTGGCGTTCAGCGATCCAGTCGACGGCCGCTTCCCGGTGCTCCGGGTAACCGACGGCAGGCATTGGCAGGATATCGGAGACCGGTTGCCCCGCGCCCTCCCGGGAGAATTCGGTTTTGCCGCCAGCGGCACCTGTATCGCGACCCAGGGCGACCAGCGCGCCTGGATCACCGCTGGAGGCTCCAGCGTCGCCCGGGTACTGGCGACCACCGACGGCGGGCAGACCTGGCATGCGTACGACACGCCGCTGGTCTCCAACCCGTCCGCCGGCGGATTTACCATCGCGTTCCGGAACGCCTCGAATGGGATCGTGGCTGGAGGAGATCTTACCCCGTGGCATCCCCACCCACGGGCGCGTATCGCCACCTCCGATGACGGTGGCAAGACCTGGGGCCTGGTGCGGACTCCGCCGTTCGATGGCGCGGTGTTCGGACTCAGTTACGTGCCCGGACGGGGGCGCCTGGTGGTAATCACCGGACCGGGGGGCGCTGCCTGGTCTCGAACCGAAGGTGAAGAGGGATGGAACACACTTCCCGGGGTGGAGAATTACTGGGCAGTCGCGTTTGCCGATGAGCATTCCGGCTGGCTGGTGGGCACTGACGGGAAAATCCTGAAGGTCACCTTCTGACTCAGTACGATGTCATTGTAGTAGGGCTGGGCGGGATGGGGAGCGCCACGCTCTTTCATCTCGCCCGGCGCGGTCTCCGTGTCCTGGGGCTGGAACGCTACGACCTGCTCCACGAATACGGCTCGTCCCACGGTCTCACCCGAATCATCCGTCTGGCCTACTGGGAGCATCCGGGGTACGTCGCTCTGCTGCGCCGCTCCTACCAGCTATGGCGTGAGCTGGAAAAACTCTCGGGTGAGCGGCTGCTCCAGATCACCGGCAGCATAGATGGCGGTCCGGCCAACGGGCCGGTGTTCACCGGGGCGCTCCGCTCCAGCGAGCAGCACGGATTGCCCTACGAGGTAATGGATGGGGCCGAGCTGAACCGGCGCTTTCCCGGGTACCGTCTCCCGCGCGAAATTCAATGCCTCTACCAGCCGGAGGGCGGGTTTCTCCTGCCGGAGCGGTGCAACCTGGCCCATATCAATGGGGCGCTGGCTGCCGGGGCTCAGGTGAGATTCCGGGAGCCGGTCGCTGAGTGGGGGGTAAACGAAGGCCGTTGCTGGGTCCGTACCTCGCGCGAGCGATACGAATCGCGAAGACTGGTCATCGCCGCCGGCCCCTGGGCATCGAAGCTGGTGCCGGAGCTTGCTCATCTGGCAGTACCTGAACGGCAGGTGCTCGCCTGGCTGCAACCGATGCGCCCCGAGCGATTCACTCCGGATGTGTTTCCTGTTTTCTACATAGAATTCGAAGAGGGACGCTACTACGGTTTTCCCAGCTTCCTGGTCCCGGGCTTCAAGTTCGGTCTCTATCATCACCGCAGGGAGCAAGTCGATCCCGACCGGATGAACCGCGAGCCTGATGCCAAGGACGAACGGCTGCTGCGAGCGTTTGCCGAGCGCTACTTTCCCGATGCCGCCGGTCCCACCCTGATGCTCAAGACCTGTCTCTTCACCAACAGTCCGGACGAGCACTTCATCCTGGATCGACACCCCCACGATCCCGAGGTGATGCTGGCGGCCGGGTTTTCAGGGCACGGCTACAAGTTCTGCAGTGTGGTCGGCGAGATCATGGCCGATCTGGCCGAGAAAGGTGAGACGCAGCACGACATCGGCTTTCTGGGGCTGAAGCGGTTTACCTCGGCCGCCCCTGCTCAGCGGCTCTAGTGGTGGCCGCTGTTGTTACCAGCTGGTGGTGGAAAGCGTATCCCGTTTTGGTTGCTGGGATTCCAGGTAGCTCACCAGGCGCCAGATCGCGTCAGGCGGCAGGGTGCCTCCCCACGCCGGCATCCCACGCGGTCGGCCGTAGAAGATCGAGTGATAGATCTCGCCATCGGTGCCCCCGTATTTCCAGCGCCCGTCCGCCAGACTCGGCCCTTCGGACCCCACCGCGCCACCGCCGTGGCATCCGTCGCAGTTGAACGAAGAGAAGAGCTTGGCGCCGTCCTCCGCCGCCTGTTTGTCGCCCTTGAGCGGATTCTCCAGCGTGCCTGCCGGCGGAGCCATGCCTCCCGCATCGACGTGGTTGTCGTAGCTGACTGAAGGTGGTGCGCTGCGTTGCTGCGCCGGCATCATGCCAGCGAACATGATATGTAGAGCCAGCGTCGCGGCCATGGTCCTCGCAACTCGCGACTCGCGACTCGCGACTACAACCCGAATATCCATACGATCCCACCTTGACTGGTATGCCGCGCGATGTCCGGCATGAAGCTGGCCGGCGGGCGAACATCGTCCGGATCGTCGGAGCGGACATCGCCGGAGAGAAGACCCCAGTCGCCGCCGAATCCGGCATAAAGCGCGATGTACTGTTTGCCGTCCGGTCCCTTGAATGAGATCGGATTGCCGATCACGCCCGATCCGACCTTGAACTTGTACAGCACCTTCCCGCTGCGCGCGTCTGCCGCCTTGAACCAGCCGTCCAGCGTGCCGTAGAAGACAACATCGCCACCAGTCGCCAGCGCGCCGCTCCATACCGGGTAGGGCTCCTTGATCTCCCATACCTTCTTGCCTCGGGCGGCGTCATAGGCGATAAAGGCGCCAAGGTTTCCGCCGGGTCCAGCCTTGTACGGGGTCGTGGCACCGAGGTATGGCGTGCCGGCGATGTACGAGACGTTGGCCACCGAATAATCCATGCACATGTTGCTGGTGGACACGTAGAACAGCCGGGTGATCGGGGAGAAGGCCGCGGGCTGCTGGTTCTTTCCGCCCTCCAGTGTGGGGCAGATGTCCTTGACCGTTCCCTTGGATGCCCCGGTAGTCTTGGAGGAATCCACGTCCGGCTTGCCGGTTTCCAGATCGATGCGCCGGGCCCAGTTCACCTGGACATACGGCTCAGCCAGAAGCAGCTCGCCGGTGGCGCGGTCCATGGTATAGACGAAGCCATTCTTGTCGAAGTGGACCAGCGCCTTCCGCGGCTTTCCCTTCACGGTGAGGTCGACCAGGATCATCTCCTGGGTAGAGTCGAAGTCCCAGTTGTCGGCCGGGGTGAACTGATAGGCCCACCGGAGCGCCCCATCCAGGGGCCGCCGGGCCATGACACTGGTGGCCCAGCGGTTCTCCCCGGGGCGCTGTTCGGTGTTCCAGGGCGCCGGATTTCCCGTTCCGTAATAGATGAGGTCGAGCTCGGCGTCGTAGGACATCCAGCCCCACACGGGCGCGCCGCCGTTTTTCCAGGTGTCGCCCGGCCAGCTCTTTTGCGCTAACTCCGTTCCCTTCTCGTAGTACGGTTGGAAAGTTCCAGGCTTGGCCAGCACCTCTGCGTCCGGGCCGGTGCTGTAGCCGGTCCACACCAGGTTGCCGGTCCGAACATCCAGACCCTTGACCCACCCGCGGACACCGAATTCGCCGCCGGAAGTTCCCACGATCACGCGATCCTTCACCACCAGCGGCGCCATGGGAGTGGTCTCGCCCCGGTTGAGGTCCGCCACTTTGGTTTTCCAGATTTCCTTGCCGGTGGCCGCATCGAGCGCGACAGTATGGCCATCGAGCAGGTTGTAGAACAGGCGTCCGTTGGCATAGAACGCGCCTCGATTCACCACGTCGCAGCAGGCGATGCCGATCGCGGCGCCATTGACGCTGGGACGGTACTTCCACCGCAGCGGATACCCTTCTTTGGTGAGATCGAAAGCGTAGACCACATTGGGATACGGCGTCACCACATACATGGTGTTGCCGACCACGAGCGGCTGTCCCTCATGTCCGCCGAGCACGCCGGTGGAGAAGCTCCACACCGGATGCAGGCGCTTGGCGTTGCCGGCGGTGATCTGCGCCAGGCCGCTGAATCGGGTTGACGCGTAGTCTTTGCCCGGCATGGTCCACTGCCCATCGTCATGAGGGGCGCTCGCTGGCCGTTGCGCGTCAGCCGGGCTACCCCCGCCGAAGGAGAGGGCAGCTGCCAGGGCAACACCAAGCCCGATTATGGATTTCATATGGATGCCTTCTCTGCGAGGGCGAGTGCAGGCGATAGTATTGGAGACCTCCCGCCTGCGCAACCCGCTCTCAGGAGGCGGGTTGAGCTCGGCGCCTGGAGACGCTGTCGGGTGACTGGGCCAGCGGAAAGCCGAACTCCGCCAGCAGGCTGTCGATGCCGGAGCGCCTCCGCTCCAGCACATGCTCCAGTTGTTGCTTCAGCTTCTGGTCGCCGGGGCGCACGCCCAGTGAGATATCGAAGGCGAAGCGGAGTCCGGGAGGATCATACGCGGGTGACACAGGGACTATGTCGAGCTGGGCGCCCGATCTCCTGGCAAAGTAGCCCGCGAGCGGGCCCCAGGCGACCGCGATGTCCACCGCACCGGAGACCACGGCATCGATGATCCGGGCGGGAGGGTTGGCCTGGGAGTAATCGCCATAGACGCTGAAGCCCTCCAGATTTCCCACGATGCCCCGGCGACTCAGGGCATGGACCGGTGGCGTGTTGTTGTAGTCGTCGCCCACCAGCTGTACGCCGATCTTCAGCTTCTTGAGGGCCGGATCGTCGAACGACGTGATGTCGAGGTGCCGGTCTTTCCGGGAGACGAACACGTAGCTCGAGCGGTAGTACGGCCGGGTGGTGAGTACCCGCTCCGACCCGGTGGGGATGCCCATCACCACGTCACACGAGTCGGCCGCCAGGGTATTGCGAATGAAGCCTCGGCGCTGGGGCCACCACGTGTAGCTGACGGTGGCATGGAGCTCCGAGGCGATCAGCTGGGCCAGATGGTTCTCCAGGCCCTCGCCGGCGCGGTTGGAAAAGGGCAGGTTGTTGGGATCGGCGCAGACACGAAGCTCAGACGCCGTTGTGGACGAGCTACACCCGAGCAAGACTCCTACCACTACCCACCGGCATTTCGGCATGTATGCAACGTGCGGGCACATTAGATAGATCACAACGGGTAGGTGGCTCCGGCAAGATCTCACCACAGAGGCACAGAGGACACAGAGGATTTGTAAACTCGTCTGGTTCCGAAGCACGAGTGGCGGAGAGATCTCTTACCGAAGTCGCCACCTCTGTGTCCTCTGTGGTGAGGATTTTGGGAGACCTGTAAACGAGCAATACTACTCGCCCATAACCGACCGAGGCTGAATGTCACCATCGATGCTACTCATTGGACTTACGGCGCTCTCAATTGCACAGCTCGCTGGGCAGGAGCCCCAGATCATCTCCGGCCTTAAACAGCCGGAGTCGGTGGCGATCGGGCCGGGCGGGAAGGTGTACGTCAGCGAGACCGGGGAATACGAGAAGGCCAACGACGGTTACATCAGCGTGCTCGAGGGCGGGAAGCTGCGCCGCTTTGCCAGCGGGCTCGACGATCCCCATGGGATCAAGTGGTACCGGGACCACCTCTTCGTCTCGGACAACATGGGGATGGTGTGGCGGATCGATGCCCAGGGCAACGCCGAACGGTTTGTAGATGCCACCGATTTTCCCCGGAAGATCACCAACTTCAACGATATCGAGATCGACCGGAACGGTGATCTCTACCTCTCTGACAGCGGCGATTGGGACGGGGGCGGCGGGGCCATCTACCGGATCACCCAACAGAAGAAAATCACCCCGGTGATCACCGCCGATGACGACGTGCGGGTGGTCAGTCCCAATGGGCTGCTCATGGATGGAGACCATCTGCTGGAGGTGGACTACACCACCGGGATTCTTTTCCGAGTTGATCTGGCAGGGAAGTCCTTGGAGAAGATCGTTGGCGGCCTCGGGGCATCCGATGGCCTGGTGCGGGATGCGGCAGGGCGGCTCATCGTCACCGACTTTGCCGGTCACCGCGTTTTCGTCCTGGCCAAACCGGACGCCAAGCCGCAGGAAGTTACCGTCGCCGGGATCGAGTCCGCCGCGGACCTGGCGATCAACCCCGATGGAAAGAGTCTGATGATTCCCGACATGAGCGGCGGCAAGCTGGCGATCATCCCGATGCCGAAGTAGCCGGCAAACAGCTCGCATTCAGAGCCCAGAGTTGGTTCCGGATGCTCCGGGCTAGATCCCTCGCTTCGCTCGGGATGAGGTGCTTCGCTCGGGATGAGGTGCTTCGCTCCCGACTCCCGACTCCCGACTACCTCCCCATATCCTCCAGGATCGCCTTCGGCGTAACCGGCCCGCCCAGGAACTCCTCGATCACCTGCCGGCTGGGGCGTTCCAGCCCGTATCGGAAGAGCCGGGGCGCCACCCACGCGTACCAGGTGCTGTCGCCGGCAGTGAAAGGCCCGTGGAGCTCGCGGGTCCGGGCCCGGATGGCAGCGATCAGCATGGCGCCGGCGGCGTAGTTCATCATGTATCCCGGCGAATCCACCAGCTGGCCCCGCATGGCCCACCAGGAGAGCTCGGGGTGGGGACGAATCCCCAGATAGTTCCGGGTCAGCGTGGTCCAAACCTGGTTGGGATCCAGCGAAGGGTCACGCTGCATTCGAAGCTCGAATAACGCCCAGGCCACATCCATCACGATCCCGGCGTAGCGCGTCTGCAGCGCCTCCTTCAGTGGCACCGAGTCGCCCAGCCAGCGCCCCTGCCAGGCCGGCTCGGTAACCTCCAGCGCCACGAAGTCGGCCACTGCCTCGGTGAACGGATCGCTGTCCGGCCAGTCGGCAAAGGCGGGCCGGGTACGAATCGCGGCGATATGGATGGCGTGTCCGGTCTCGTGCAGCAGCTCACCCAGGTTGTCCAGTCCGCCGGTGCGGTAGGTGGCGAAGACCCACGGCTGCCCGGCGCGCCACCGGCCGTTCATCAGTCTGGGCCGAGCGCCGAACGTGGTGTATGCCACCGGCGTTTTGCCCTCGCGGGGCTCCAGGTCAAAGTGCGCCCGGAGCTGCCCCACGTCCGCACCGAGCGAGCGATACACCGCGGCATTGAGCTGGACCAGCCGAGAGCGGGAGATGCGCGGGCTCAGCGCTCGGCTGGCGGCTCCAACCATGTAGTACCAGTCCCAGGGCTCCACCAGGGAATCGGAGTTGAGGCGGCGCCACGAATTCAGGATCGCCTCGAGCCACGGCTCCAGAGAATCGGGTGGTACTCCGGAAGCGCTCGCCTGCTCCAGTGAAGGTGGTTCCTTGGCGCCCGCCATCTTGCTCGCGATCAGCACGCGATAGGGGCTCGCGGCGTCGTCGCCTCCATTCATGCTGCGCCACACTGGATCCAAGGAGAGAAAGAGTCGGCGCCGGACG
>DASUVR010000132.1:0-2367 GCA_036378855.1 Gemmatimonadales bacterium
CCTTCGAGTCGGAGACGTCACGGACGTAATGGAGCAGGGGAAAGTCGAACAGTTCGTTCGTGGTTACGATGAACCGCTCAGCGCGGTCAAAGACCTCGGGGTGCATCCGAAAGACGGTGGTGATGTCTACCGCCAGCGGGCTGTCCAGATAGATCGGTATCTCGGGGATCTGGCCGGCCCGGGAGAGGCGGTGCAGGCTGTAGATCAGCTCCTGTGCCCGGCCGACCGCAAAGGCGGGAATCAGCAGCTTGCCGCCGCGGGACGACACCCGGCGCACCGCCTCTGCCAGCCGGGTTTCCGCCTGATCGAAGGACTCATGCTGCCGGTTGGCGTAGGTGGATTCGACGATCAGGGTATCGATCGGACCGGTGGGAGGCTCCGGATCCCGCACGATCGGAAGTCCGCTGCGGCCGATGTCCCCGGAATACACCAGGCGATGGTTGCCGTTTTCGCTTACCCTCAGGTCCACGGTGGCGGAGCCCAGGATGTGGCCGGCATCGAGAAAGTCGAGCGCGAGGTGCTTGCGCACATGAAACACCCGGCGGTAGGGAACGCCGACCATGAGATCCTGTACGGCGATGGCGTCGCGGAGCGAGTAGAGCGGCTCGCTTTCGGGTCCTACCCTGCCCTTTCGCTCCAGATACTCGTGGTCTTTCTCCTGAATGTGGGCGGCATCGGCCAGCATGACCGCGCTGAGGTCCCGGGTGGCCGGGGTCGCGTAGATCGGTCCGTGGAAGCCTTCTTTGACCAGGAGAGGAAGCCGTCCGCTGTGGTCGATGTGGGCATGGCTCAGGACCACCGCGTCGATCCGGCGGGCGTCGAACGGAAGCTGCACGTTCAAGCGATGGCTTTCGGCCCGGTGACCCTGGAACAGTCCTCCGTCGAGCAGGACTCTGGCACCAGCGGCTTCGAGCAGGTGCATCGATCCGGTCACCTGTCCGGCCGCGCCCCAGAAGGTGAGTCGAAGGCTGCTCATGCCGATTTACCTCGTCCCAAACAGGCGGTCTCCGGCGTCTCCCAACCCGGGAAGGATGTATCCCACTGCATTCAGCTCGCGGTCCAGCGCAGCCGCGAAGATGGCTACGTCAGGATGCGCCTGGAGCATTCGGGAGACGCCCTCGGGTGCCGCCACCAGGCTGAGAAACCGGATCCGGCGGGCTCCCGCGTTCTTGAGAGCGCTGACTGCGGCAACGGCGGATCCTCCGGTGGCCAACATGGGATCCAGCACGAAAAAATCGCGCTCCACCCGGTCGGCCGGGATCTTGAAGTAGTAGTCCACCGGCTGGAGCGTATCGTGGTCGCGGTAGAGGCCGATGTGTCCCACTCGCGCGGAGGGAATCAACTGGGTAATGCCGTCTACCATGCCCAATCCGGCTCGGAGGATCGGTACCAGGGTCAGCTTCTTCCCCGACACCTGGAGGCCGGTCATGTGCTCCAGCGGAGTGTCGATCTCGACCGGTGAGGTGGCAAGATCCTTGGTGACTTCGTAGGCCATCAGAGTGGCGATCTCGCTCACCAGCTGCTTGAAGTCGCGGGTGCTGGTGTGCTTGTCCCGAAGGATGGTGAGCTTGTGCTGAATGAGGGGGTGGGACAGAACAGTGAGATTGGGAAACCGGGGCGGCGCCATGGCAGGGGAATATAGCCACCCAGTGGCGGCTATCCGCGGTTTCCGAACCCATGAGCCGGGGCCAGAACGCGAGATCCCGGGTCGAAACGCGAGCCCCAAAGTCGCAACGCGAGGATTCGGAGCGCGAACGCCACGCTCGCGGCGCAAACGCCGGGATTCAAAGTTCGACCGCCAAGGCATAAGATCCGCACGCGACGCCATAAATCCGAAAGACGACGCCTCGAAGCCGAAAGGCGACAACTCGAAACGGAAAGGCAGCGTCTCGAAATTGAAAGGCGGCGTCTCGAAGCCGAGAGGCGACATCTTGAACCGCAAAGACGACGTCTCGACGCGCAAATTGGTCGATTCAGACCGCAAATTCGGCGATCCGAACCGCACAGGCGTCGACTGGAAGCGCAAACCGTCGACTCGGACTGCAAAGGCGTCGAATCAAGCCGAGCGCGACGAGCTCAAGTTCGAATCGCAGTCATTCCAAGTCCAACAGCGACGACTCAAAGCCCGATCGCGACGACTCCAAGCCGGATCGCGACGACTCCAAGCCCGATCGCGACGACTCAAAGTCCGATAGCGACGATTCAAAGCACGATCCTGACGATTCAAACTCGATCGCAAGGATTCGAAGGCCAGAGCAGCGACCTAAGGTTCCAACGCAACGGCAGGAAGCCGAGTCGCGATTGGTGGCGCCGATCCGCTCCAGCTCGACTTGGCCGAGGTGCAGCCTCTTCCTATATTTACCGCCC
>DASUVR010000133.1:0-6966 GCA_036378855.1 Gemmatimonadales bacterium
ATGACCAATGTCAGGATGGAGACGGGTGCCCCCGCGGGGCTGCCCGGCGCAGCGCACGCGTTGCTGCGGGTGGTCACCGGCGCACTCTTCATGGAACACGGGCTCCAGAAGCTCTTCGGGCTGCTGGTGGACCCGTCCCAGCCGTGGCATGGCGCTCCCCCCATGTTCTCTCAGTTCTGGTTTGCCGGAGTGCTCGAGACGTTCGGCGGGCTTCTCATCGTGCTCGGCCTGTTGACCCGGCCGGTGGCATTCCTGCTCGCCGGCGAGATGGCCGTGGCGTACTTCACGGCCCACTTCCCCCGGAGCTTCTGGCCGGTGCTCAACGGCGGAGAGCACACGGTGCTCTACTGCTTTATCTACCTCTATCTGGTGGCCACCGGGGCGGGCCCGTTCAGCGTGGATGCTGCGCTGCAGAGGCGCCGCACGCTGGGGCGGGAGACGTGATCGCCTCCGGACACACTCACCAGCCATGGCACCGGACAATCACCGGCGAAAGCGGTACGGCGGAATGAAACTGGTGTGGTACGTCGCGGTTGGCGGAGCTGTGGGGAGCGTAGCCCGCTACCTGGTGGGCCTTACGGTTCAGAGCCGAAGCGGCCTGGATTTTCCTGTGAGTACCCTGCTCGTCAATCTGAGCGGATGTTTGCTTCTTGGTTTTCTTGCCGGATACCTGCTCCAGTCATCCGCGGTCAGCCCGGAGATCCGGGCACTGCTCACCACTGGACTCTGCGGGGGGTACACCACGTTCTCCACTTTCTGTTATGAGACCGTGACTCTCATCCAGGATGCGGACTGGCGTCGCGCCGGGCTCTACGTAGGGCTCAGTGTGCTGGGCTCGCTGGGCGCAACGATCCTCGGTTTGGCGGGTGCCCGGCTGTTGCTCGATCTTCGGCATCCGGCCTAGAGGAGACCCCCTATGCATGGGTTCAAGGGTGAGCGCACCCTGATGCGCATCCACCTGGGCGAATCCGACAAGTGGAAGGGAAAGCCGCTCTACAAGGCGATCGTCGATCTCCTCCGCGAGCGGCAGTATGCCGGAGCCACCGTGTTCAGGGCGATGACGGGCTTCGGCGCCAGTGCCCGGATACGCACCGACAGGATCGAAGTCCTTTCACTGGACCTGCCGATCGTGATCGAGGTGGTGGAGACCGAAGAGAAGATCCAGGCGATCCTTCCGGAGCTGGATGACATGATCGGGGGCGGCCTCATCACGCTGGAGCGGGCCCGGGTCATCCTGTACCGGCCAAACCTCTCACCCCAGGAACGCGACGAGGGGTGGAGCATAGATCGGGGCGGCTGACCCTGAAACCCAGGTAATCGGGACCAGAGAAAAAAATGGGTCTCTTGCTGACTGTGAAGCTGAATTGCTTCAGAAAGTAGCATCAGGCCTCCTTTTCGCTGTCTGCGCCATGACCCCTCTGCTCGAAGCCAGGTCGGCTCAGGCGCAGGGTGGGCCGCCGCTGCTCACGGACGATCCGGGCACGCCGGGCAACCGGCACTGGGAAGTGAACCTGGCCGCGACGGTCGAGCGGACCCGGGACGCCAGCCTGTACGAGGCTCCCTTAGTCGATGCCAATTATGGTCTGGGCGAGCGGATTCAGCTCAAGCTGGAGATGCCGCTGCTCATCGAGAGCAGCTCGGCCACCCGAGCCGGGCTGGGCAACCCATCGGCGGGCGTAAAATGGCGGTTCTTGCAGGACTCGAGCTCTGGGCTGGCGATCTCGACCTTTCCCCAGTTCGAATTCCCCAGTCCCATTCTGCCGCTCGACGAGACCGAGAATCAGAGCGCCCTGCTGCTGCCGATCGAGTTCGCCATTCCCTGGAACGGAATCGGGATCAACGGGGAGCTGGGATACCGTATCAGTGAGGGCGGCGACGACGAAGTGATCTACGGGCTCGCCCTGGGGCATGAGGTCACCCCAACCCTGGAGCTGCTGTCGGAGTGCAAGGGCTCCTCCGCACGGGTACAGGGGAGCGAGCTGCTATGCCAGCTCGGCGCCCGAAAGGACGCTGGAGAACACTTTGGTCTGATGGGTTCCTTGGGCCGAGCCGTGGCCGGAGACCGCGACGAACGCGCAGAGCTGCAGGGATATCTGGGCCTTCAACTGAGGTGGTGATCCGTTGCCATAGAGGCGGCGCCAGTGAGCGGCAGTGAGACCACAAAGGTGGCGCCGCCGTCTGGATTGTTCGCCGCCGATATACTCCCGCCGTGGGCCGATGCGATCGAGCGACAGATCGCGAGCCCGAGCCCCAGTCCGTCCCGCTTTGTCGTCACGAACGGCTCGAAGATCTTCGCCAGTCCGTCCGCTGGGATCCCGCTTCCCGCGTCGCGGATCTCGATCCGCGCGTCATCCTCCCTTGTCGTGGAAATGATCAGGCGGCGGTCTCCGGGAACCGTGTCAGCCATCGCGTCGCACGCGTTCATCACCAGATTCAAGATCACCTGCTGCAACTCCACGCGATCCCCCAGGACCAGCGGGTCGGGCTCACACAATCGGGTCCGGGCAACCACGCCCCGACGCTGAAGATCGGAGCGCATCAACGCGAGTACCTCGCTGACCACCGCGTTCACCGACAGCACCTGCGCATTGGAACCATTCTTCTTGACCAGGTCGCGCAAGTGGTCGATCACATCCCTTGCGCGTCTGTCGTCCGACGCAATGTCGTCGAGAATTTCGCGCAGCTGGGCCGTGGCACTACCGTCGGCTTGCAGTAGGCGCTGCCCGACGCTGACGTTCGCCATGATCGCGGCGAGCGGCTGCTTCATCTCATGCGCCAGTGCCGTGGACAGCTCACCCACCAGAGCGACCCGCCCCAGGTGCGCGAGCTCGCGGCGCTGCTCGTCGGCCCGCGTCTCGCTTTCACGGAGCGCAGCCTGGCTCCGGCGTCGGCCGCGACGCTCGAGCAAGAGCCAGGCGATCAATGCCGATTGCAGCAGGAGCAGGCCGAGCGTAATCAGGATGGTGGTGCGGTAACGCTCCCAGAGCGATGGTGTGCGGAAGAGAACCTGGGTGTTAGGCGGAAGCCGGTCCTCGGACAGGTGCCAGCGCTGCAACTCCCGCCAATCGACGACAACCGGTGTCGCGGCCACCTCCGGCGGGGGCATGGGATCCCCCGGAGCGCGCCGGAGGACCCGCATCAGCAGGCGACCCGTCCGCAGACCGTCATCTCCGAACTGCATTACGGCACCACCCACAATTCCATTGCCAACCCAATTGCGCGCGATCCCGTACACCGGTGCGGAGGTCACCCGGCTAAGGCTGGCGATGAGGTCGGCGGGGTAGAACCTCCGTCCACCCTGGTCTTGCGTAAACGAGGAGAAGATCACGAACGTGCGAGGCGGGGTGTGGCGGAGGGTGTCCATCAGGGATTCGTAGGACCAATCGTGCAGCACCTCGAGCGTCAACCCCTTCAGAAGCGGCCTGATCTCGCGCAGGGCTACGGTAAGCAGGAGGGAGTCCTGTCTCCCGGCCCCGCTTACCAACACCACCCGATTTGCATCCGGCTGCAGCGCCCGAGCCAGCGAGTAGGTCGAGACGTAGGGGAGGGGCTGCCGCCGGCCGGTTACATTCGTCGGGAGGGCGGAAAAATCGACGCCTGGTTCGAAGGTTACTCCGTATACGATCGGTACGCCGGGAAAGAGGCTACTCAGCCGCTCGGTGGCAAATCGGAGCGCCCGGGTGCCTTCAGTCACGATGGCGTCGGGCCTGAAGTCGTGATACTTCTCGGCATAGTAACGGGCGAGCTGCGGTGACCGGTCGGGGCCGGGAAAGCGGTCGAGGTCCAGATACTCGTCGTAGAACTCGACACCAGTGGGAATCTGCTGACGCACAACCGCTTTGAGCGGTTGGGTGAACACCACGACTCCCGGGGCGTTCGGGTCGTGTTGGTATAAGAACAGAATCTTGGTCCGCTGCGCCACCTGGGCCTGAAGGGGTGCACTGGCGGTGCAGATCATGATTGTCAGGAAGACCGTACTGCGCTCAATCAAACGCATGTTTGTGCCAGTCTTTCCAGGCAAGTAACGGCATCACCTGCCGCCCTGTTCAGGTCACGTCAGCAGTCTTAGGACGGTATGCGTCAACGTTTCCCGCGGCAAGGCACATACTGGACCGGGCAGGTGCTGCAACTCCCGGGTTCTCGAATTTTGGTCTAGATTCGCTTAGAGCCCAAACTAAAGCGGTCCCGGTCGCACGAGATCCGGTTAAAGCACATGAACGACCTCCGCCGGCTACTCCCTCTTCTCGCCGTCACTCTCGCCTTTGCCTCCACAGGCTGCGGTTCCGATGAGCTGACCTCCCCGGCAGATCCCGCCAACACGCTCTCAGTCACCCCGGACAAAATGGCTCTGGGCGTGGGAATGTCCCGTCAGCTCTCGGCCAAGGTGCTCGACGAGAGCGGGGGAGAGATTTCCGGAGTCGAGCTGAATTTCCTCTCCAGCGATCCAGCCCGAGCCTCCGTCTCCGCCAGCGGCCTGGTGACGTACACCGGCCCGGGGCCGGCGGAAATCAGAATCAGCAGCAACGACCTGCGCACGGTGGTCCCCTACCACGGTCTCGGTTCGGGCCATCCGCTCGGTACTACCACCACAACCGCGCGGCTGCCCGGGGATGGTCAGGGCGACGGGCCCTTCGGCGTCGCGGTGGATGCCGAGGGGCACGTCTTCATCTCGCAGACCAACAGCGGACGAGTGGCCTCCAGTCTCTATCCGGCGACCGATTTCATCACGGGAGACCTGGGTGGGGGGACGCCGACCTCGATTACGCTACTGGGCCGCGGCACCGCCCTAGTGACGCCCTCGGGGCCCGACACCAACGATGCCAGCGTGATCGATCTGGCCACCGAAAAGGTTCTAACCCAGGTCACCCTCGATGTGCCGGCGTACTCCGCCATCACTGCGCCCGACAGTCAGACCGCCTACCTCGGCACCAACGACGGACGGGTACTGGTGTTCGACGTCGCCTCGTCTACGGTGACCGGGTCGATCGAATTGGGAGTGCCCGACAGCCGGGCGAACCACCTGGCACTGAACTCCGCCGGCACCCTGCTGTATGCCAGCTCGTTCACCACCGGCACCATCTCCGAGATCGACGTAGCGTCCCAATCGGTGGCCCGCCTGCTCATCGTGGATGGTGAGCCCCAGGGTCTCGCGCTCTCCCCCGATGGGAACGAGCTGTTTGTCGCCGATGAAGCCGGCTCCGGAGCGATCAACGTGTTGGACATTGTGCGCAACGTGGTAGAAGCATCCATCCCTTCAGGAGCAACCAGCAGCAGCGGCGGCCCGTTCGGCCTGGCCATGTCGCCCGATGGCTCGTCGGTGTATGTCGGAGTCATCAGCAGCGAAGGTCCCGGACTGATCCAGGTCATCGACGCCCATTCCAAGACGCTCGCTCGAACGATTGAAAGCTGCGGCCACGTTCCTCGCCGAATCGCGTTCGGCTTCTCCGGAGGTCTGGCGGTGATTACCGACGAGAGCGGATGCGCGACCTTCGTGGAGTGAGGCGGCTCCTGGGGCCGCTGTTCCGGCTGGCGCTCCTCGCTGCGATGCTCCGCGGGACTTCCATAGCCGCCCAGCAGGCACCGGTAGCCGACTACCATCAGCACCTCTTCAGTCCGGCCGTGCTCTCGATGCTGAGGGCTTCGGGTGCAGATGTGCCGCCCGTGCTTGCCGCCCGTGACCTGGTGGCCCTGCTCGACTCGGCCGGGATCCGGCGGGCGGTGATCCTGTCGGTGGCTTACATGTACGGAAGTCCCTCGCGCACGGTGGAGGACGAATACGTCAAGGTCCGGGCGGAGAACGATTGGACCGCCGCCCAGGCGGGCGAGTACCCCGACCGGCTCATCGCCTTCTGCGGCTTCAATCCACTGAAGGACTACGCGCTGGACGAGCTGGCCCGCTGCGCCAAAACCCCGGGCCTCGACCGCGGGATCAAACTTCACCTGGGGAACTCGGACGTGCAGCTGGAGAATCCGGAGCACGTCGACCGGCTTCGCCAGGTGTTCAGGGCGGCCAACCAGCACCGCATGGCGATCGTGCTCCACATGCGGGCTTCCATCTCTCGGAAGCGGCCTTACGGGCCCGCCCAGGCTCGCGCCTTTCTGGAGCAGCTCCTGCCCGAAGCTCCCGATGTCCCTGTACAGGTGGCCCACCTTGCCGGCACCGGCCCCGGCTACGACGATCCTCCGGCCGACAGCGTCATGGCCTTCTTGGCGGAGGCGGCGTACCGCAAGGACCCACGAACCCGGCATCTCTGGTTCGACGTGGCCGGGATCATGGATTCGAGCGTCACCGCAGCGCAGGCGACGCGCATGGTGCAGCGAATTCGCCGGGTCGGGGTCGAGCGGATTCTGTACGGTTCGGATGCAGCCGTGGTAGAGTCCCGGCGGCCCCGGGAAGGGTGGGCCGAGTTTCGGCGGCTGCCCCTCAAGCAGGAGGAGTTTGCTCGGATTGCCCGCAACGCGCCGCCATATTTCCGCTGATCTGATCCAATCCTGGGGAGAACTGATGCGCCTGCTTCTGGTTCCTGCCGTGCTGTGCCTGGCCTCTCTGCTCCAGGCTCAAACTCCGCCGCCAACTTCATCGGCACCCTTCCGGGACAAGCAGATCCCCCACGAGCCGGGCTTCCGGGTGTTCCTTGTCCCGGACATGGAAGGGATGGGAAGCGCGGTGGACATTCACGAGGTCATTGCCGGCAACGAGGGCGAGCGCTACAAGGAGCTCACCAGCCCGGACTACTGGGACCGCTTCCGGCTGCTGCTCACCCGGGAGGTGAATGCCACTATCCGCGGCGCGCGCAGTGCCGGGGCCAGGAGCTTCGTGGTGAACGAAGGACACGGAGGCAATCTGTTCGCCAACGTGCTTCCCTGGGAGCTGGACAGCTCGGCGATCCTGGTGCGGGGATTTCCCAAGCCACTGGTCATGGTGACCGGGATCGACAGCAGCTTCAGCACGCTGATGTTCACCGG
>DASUVR010000134.1:0-4804 GCA_036378855.1 Gemmatimonadales bacterium
CGGTCGACGGAGGGAAGACCTGGAGGAACTGGACCTACAATCAGCTGGGGCCGGAGTGGCAGTACGTGGCGCCCTCGGGGATCGTGATTAAGGGCGACACCACGGTGATCGGCACCGCTGACGGTCTCCAGATCACCACCAACAATGGCCAGAAGTGGACCGCCATCGGGGATGCCACCGGTCCGCCGGCCAAGGGCCCCGCCGATACCGTCTATCGTATTCTGGTGAGTGAGTACGTGCGCCGAGTGGCCGCCAACACCCGGGGCTGGACGGTGGCTACCCTCAGGGGCAATCAGCGGCTCCGGCACACACCGACAGGCTGGGTGAGCGAGCCGATCACCGCGGCCGCCTTTGCCCCGGCCAATGCGCTACTCATCGGGCGGCAGCTGATCCAGGGCACGCCTTGCGGGCTACGTCCCGTAGCCGACACGCTGCCGTGTCTCCGGCAGCAGAGCAAGGACACCATTGGCGGCCGCAATCCGCTCACCGTCTGGTTCCGCCGTCCCATCGCGCCGACCGACAACTCCTACATAGATCAGACCTACCGCTACGGCTCCACCATGGGCGGGAACTTTCAGCAGCACCAGGGAGTGGAGTTCAACAATCCGGACGGCACTCCGGTGTATGCCATTGGTGCGGGCAAGGTGGTCTATGCCGGACGGGCCGAGCAGGGAGCGCTCACCGTCACCATCCGGCACGACACTACCATCAGTGCCGAGGGCAAGAAATATCGGATCTATTCCACCTACTATCACAACTCCGCGCTCAAGGTGAAGGTGGGCCAGCGAGTGACCAAGGGGATGGTGATCTCGCGGGTGGGCAACACCGGCCGCGCCACCAACGACCATCTTCACCTGGAGATGGCCGCGTCACCCACCGATTCGCTGGGTGCCATCGTAGACTCGTTACAGCGATTCCCCCCTTACACCACTAATCCCGAGCTCTGGATCGAGCCGCTGCCCAACACCGGCATCATCGCGGGGCAGGTATTCGACGGTGAAGGCAAGCCGATGCCCCAAGCCAGGGTCTACGGCATCATCAAGCGAGAGCCGGCAGAGACTCCCTTCTCCTATGCGGAAACCTACGGCGACAAGGCCCACTCCCATCCGCTGTACGGCGAGCACTTCGCCGTGAGCGACGTTCCCATCGGCACCTACACCGTCGGCACCGAGATCGAGGGCAAGAAGGTGTTTCGTACGGTTACGGTGGAAGCGGGGAAGCTGAGCTGGGTGGTGTTTAAGCCATGAGGTCTAGGGTCTAGAGTCGAGGGTCTAACCTGTGCCCTTCGATTGCAGAATCTGGTGAAGCTTGTGAAGCATGCCACGCAAGGATCCGATGCTGAAAAGCAGCTGGTGGGACACTTCTTGACCAATCATTTCGAGCCTTGCCGCCAGCAGTATCTCGGATTCCAATTCCGACAAAGATCCAAGACTGATCCGCACAAATCTGCGGAGCTCGGTGTCTCCCATCCTGCCGCAGCCTTCAGCCAGATTAGCAGAGATCGACACGGCTGCTCGACGTATCTGAGAGCTTAACCCGTACCGCTCACTCGCCGGAAAGCCGCTGGTTATCCTATAAACTGATTCGACCAGTTCTTGTGATTTCTGCCAGGCCTTCAGCTTTCGGAAGTCTCCCATGTCTTTGGGTCTAGAGTCTAGAGTCAAAGGTCTAGGGATCAGTATCTAAAACAGAATCTGGTCAAGAGAGTGGTCAAAACGCGCTCCAGGCCACTCTAACAGTATCATTCTTCCGCGTCCTTGTCTTATGACCCTTGACCCTTGACTCTAGACTCTCGACTTGTTCATCGAGCTCACCGACCTTCTGCGCTGCCCCAACCCACATGACGAAAGCTTTCTCGTCCTGTTGCCCGACCGGATAGATGGCCGGTCGGTCAGAACGGGACAGCTGGGTTGTCCGGTCTGCGGTCGTACTTTTCAGCTGGTGGACGGAGTGTTCGACGCTGGAGGAGGGCCGCGGGATTCCACGGGGAACACCGCACTCTCCGCCGAGAACGTATCGGTGCTGATTGGACTCAGTGGGCCGGGAGGTTATGTCGCCCTGGTGGGACCGGTGGCTTCGCTGTGGGAAGAAGTCGCCACGCTCAATCCCGGCGTCGCCCTGGTCGCGATAAACCCCCCGAAGCACGTTACGGATTCGGCTGCAGTCAGCGTGGTCCGAGGGGGAATGATTCCGCTCAAGTCACGCACGCTCCGGGGAGTGGTGTTGGGAAGGCCCTACGCCGACGACCCGAGCTGGGTCCGCGACGCGGCCCGGTTGGTGCTACCCGGACTGCGCGTGGTGGGAGAGGGAGATCATCCGCCGGAAGATCTGATCGATGTGATGGCGAGTGCGGGTGGCGTGTGGGTGGGGACAAGAAAAGCGTGAGTTCCCGCTTACGCCCTTTCTCCATACAGCTTCTCGATTTCTTCCCGATACCGTAACTCCACCACCCGCCGCTTCACCTTCAGCGTCGGCGTCAGCTCACCCGCCTCGAGCGTGAAGTCCCGGGGCAGCAGGAGCAGCTTCTTGGGCATCTCGAAGCTGGCCAGGTCCCGTAGTGTGGTCCGTACCTCGCGGTCCATCTTGGCTTGCACCTCCGGCAGCACGCACAGCGCCTCGGCCGTGTCGGCGCGGATTCCCTCCGACTCGGCCCAGGACGAGAGCGCGGCCAGGTTCGGCACCACCAGCATGATGGGAAACCGGCGCCGGTCGCCCAGCATGATCGCGTTGCTCACGAACTTGCTGCTCTTCACCATGCCCTCGATCGGCTGAGGCGCGATGTTCTTGCCGCCGGCAGTGACGATCAGGTCCTTCTTTCGGTCGGTGATCTTGAGGAAGCCATCTGGATCGAGGAGGCCCACGTCACCGGTGTGGAACCAGCCGTCGCGGTCCAGCACCTCAGCGGTGGCGTCCGGCTTGCGGTAATAGCCCGCCATCACATTGGGTCCGCGGGTGATGATCTCGCCATCTGGAGCGATCCGCACTTCTACTCCCGGAATCGGCCGGCCCACCGTTCCCAGCCGAAGATGCTCGAAGGTGTTGACCGAAATGACGGGTGACGTCTCGGTGAGTCCATAGCCTTCGAGGATCGGCATGCCGGCGGCGTGGAAGAATCGGGCGATGTCGGCCGGCAGCGGCGCGCCGCCCGAAATGAAGAAACGGATCCGGCCTCCGGTACGGGCCCGCAGCTTGGCGAACACCAGATGGTCGGCCAGCCAATGCCGCAGCGCGAGCGCCGGAGACACCCGTCCCCGTTCCAGACGCTGGTCCACCCACTTCTCTCCCACAGTCTTGGCCCAGAAGAAGAGCTGCTGCCGGATCCTCGAGCTGTTCCGTACCCGCTCCAGCACCCGGGCGTACAGCTTCTCATAGAGCCGCGGCACCGACGCCATCAGGGTGGGACGGCAGTGCTCCATGTCGGGGCCGACGGTATCCACGCTCTCCGCGTAATTGATGATCACGCCCGAGTGAAACATGCAGTAGTGCCCGAACATCCGCTCGAAGATGTGGGAGAGCGGCAGGAAGGAGAGGCACTCGTCGTTCGGCCTGAAGGTGAAGAGCTGGCAGCAGGTGGATACGTCGAAGGCGATGTTGCCGTGGGTCAGCATGACGCCCTTCATCTCACCCGTAGTGCCCGAGGTGTAGATCAGCGTCGCCAGATCGTCGGGCTGCACGGCGAGCGCATCGTCCTTCCAGCGGGGATGGCGCACCCGGGCGGCGCGCCCCAGCGCGATCACCTGGCCCAGGCTCTTCACGTCCATTCCCACCGCATCGTCTTCGAACGCGATGATGTGCCGGAGCGCAGGTACCCGCATTCGGATACTGTGCAGCTTCTCCAGCTGATGGCGGGTGGAGACGAACACCGCGACGGCGCCGGAGTCGCAGAGGCAGTACTCCACCTGTTTCGGCGGCAGCGTGGGATAGATGGGAACGTCGGTGCAGCGTGCGGTGAGGCAGGCGTAGTCGGCGATGGCCCACTCGGGGCGGTTCTCCGAGAGAATGGCCACCCGGTCGCCCGGCCGGATTCCCAGCTCCTGCAGTCCGAGGCTCAGGTCCTGCACCCGGTTAGCGAGATCGGGGTAGCTCAGGTCGAGCCACTGGCCGTCGCGCTTCGAGCGGGCAGCCACCGGCCTGGTGCCGAATCGCGCCAGCGCGCCGAAGTACAGCTCGTTGAGGGTTCGCGCCGCGGGCGCCGACATGCTACTGGAAGACGACGATGAACCGCTGTCCGGAGCCGGGTACGGGAGCTCCGCCAGAGCGGAAGGAGCGAACCTCGACGAAGGCGGTGTCTGGTTGAGCAAGAGCAACTCGGTTGAGGGTCACCGTGGTGACCGCACCATCCGTGCCAGTGTTGACGGTGTCGGTGACCACGCCGCCAGGAAGCTCCACCAGGTGCGGGATCACCTCGGGTGGATCGGTGATGGTGTAGATCACCGGCCAGCCTGGCAGTGGCCCGACCGGGTTGAAGGTCTGAACCTGCGCCACCAGGGGCAGGGAAGCCGTCTCACCCGGGGCGACGGTGAACACGGAATCGGTGACGATCAGGGTGTCGGCTGTAGCGGTGACGGTAAATTGCAGCAGTGCAGAGGACAGACTTCCGGCAAAAGCTTGCACCCGGCCGGGACCGGGCGATACCCCGGTAATCACGCCGGTGGCCTCCTCCACCGTGAGCGTCGGGTCGGGAGCGCGCCAGGTGATCGTCGCATCCACCGGGTTGCCATCCTTGCCGAGCGCCTGGGCACTCAGGGTCATCGATTGGCCGACCTGGAGGGAGTCGGAGGCCGGCTGAGTGATTTGCAGCGCC
>DASUVR010000135.1:0-23451 GCA_036378855.1 Gemmatimonadales bacterium
CTGATAGACCCGGCGAGTGGTAGCCGCATCGAATCCGTCTGCTACCGAAACGATACGGGAGAAAATGCCCAGTGTCCGAGGACGAACCACCTTGGGGTAGCCGGTAAGATCCGATTTCATGTGATGCTCGTGGGCCACCAGGATGGACCGGTACGGTATTTCCTCGTAGCCACGCATGCTGAAGAGCGTCAGCGCGCCGTACCACGGATGCGACTGGATGACCTTCCACTCGTGCTCGTCCAGCTTCCCGGCCTTGTTCAGAACTTCCGGCGGGATTCTCGCCTTCCCCACATCGTGCAGCAAAGCGGCCATACCCAGGTCGCAGAGCTGGGGCTTCGACAATCCCAGCTTCTTTCCCAGCGCCACCGAGAAGATGCAGACATTCACCGAGTGGGTGAACGTGTATTCGTCGTAATCGCGAATGGTGGTCAAGCCCACCATCGAGATCTCGTTGTTGAGCACCTGGTCGACCACCATCTGCACCGCGCGCTTCACCCGCTTCAATCCGGTGGCCCGGCCCAGCCGGACTCCGGCAATCACATCCTTGGTCACCGCCACGCCCTGAGCGTAGACCTGCTTCGAGGCCTGCCGGGCTTCAGCCGAGCTGCTGCCCTCATTGGGCAGACCGCGCTCGATCTCCAGATCGGCGACCTTGGCGCCATCGAGCTTCTCATGCAATTCCTTGAGCCGCTCTTCCGGCGAGCCGCGTCCCGAGAGGCTGAGCAGGAGGCTGAGAAAGATCTGCCACTGCCGCCGGTCGGTGCCGGTCTTCACCCGAAGAGCTCCGATCTCGTATCCCCGGAAGATCGCGAGGATATGGCTGAAGGAGGCGTAGTTGTCGAGCTCGAGCCGAAGGCGGGTGGAGTTCACGAAGATAAAGTCGCCGGCCAGACGGATCTCCAGCTCGATCTCACTCCTGAGCAGCGCGCGGGTGGTGTTGTCGAGATCGCTCAGGGACTTCTGAACGGTCGCGTTCTCCAGGGGATACAGCTTGAGGCTGCGCAGCGCGGTGTACAGCGCGAGCAGTAGTGAGCGGCCGCCCTGACGAAGCTGTCCGTCGTCGCCGGGGGCGCCGGTGGCCAGCTCGAGCGGGCTGCTCACTTCGCCGCCTCTCGCAGCGCGCGATTGACCGCATTCCGAACCACCAGCTCCTTGTCGGCCTGGGCCCGCTGCAGGACCTCCCGGGCTTCGGCGGTCTTCAGTCGTCCCAGGGCTATTGCGGCGCACGCGCGAGTCTCCGGCGGCTCTTTCATCCGCAGCAAGCCACGCTCGAGCAGGAGCGCGCTGAGCGGCTTCAGCGCATTGGCGCCCGCAATGGAGCCATAGGCTTCGAAGAAGGCCATCTTCTCGGTCAGATCCATGTCCTTGATCGCTTTGCCCAGGACTACGGCTTCGATCCGCCGGAGCGCGCCCTTGTAGCCGCGAGAACCAGCCGAGCGTACCGCCGACAGCCTCACGTTTCGATCTTCGTCTTCGATGGCTTTGTCCACCACCGTCATCGCTCCGGGTGTTCCCAGCAGTCCCAGCGTTTGAACCACGGCTAGACGAATGGCGGGATCAGGATGATTGATGGTCTCTGCCAGCCCCTGAACAGCCTGATGCAGACCCAGGCGGCCGCACAGGGTGACCATGCCAAGCAACGCCGGCGACTCGGGCTCTTTGAGGATTCGCTGGACCTCGGCCGGGTAGCTGTGCGCCAACCGATCGACCACCTCCTCCAGCATCTTGCGCAGCGGGTCGGAGGTGAGATTCGGCAACCAGCCTACCAGCGGCTCCAGGGCAGTGGCCCGAAGCTCGCGCAGCACCTCGGCGGCGTGAGTCTCCACGCCGAGATGGCTCGCCTCGTCGAGCGACTGCAGCAGCTGTCCCACGATGGCGGGCTCGCTCAACTTGGTGACAAAGACCTCGAGCCTTTCGGTAAGCTCCGGCTGCAGCTGCACCGCCTTGTCCCGCAGCAGCTTGGATTCGCGCAGCACCGCAGCGGCGCTCCGATAGTCGCGGGCGTTCAGCAGATTGGGGAACAGGCGCTCGAGAACCCGGAGGATCTCCTGCCGGACATTGAGGTCGGCATTGATCTCGAACAGGTCGAACAGGATGTTGAACGCGCTGCCTCGGACGTCTCGCTGATATTCCTCCTCCAGCTCTCGAGCCAGGTAGCTGATTTCCGCTTCATCCAGGAAGTAGAGTGTGGAGTCGACATCGTCGATCTCGATCAGACTCTTGGCCCTGGCAGGGGCTTCCTCGGCGACTCGTGCCTTTCGGTCGGAGGAGGTCATACCCTCGCCCGCAGACTGACCGATGGCCTGCGGCATAGCCGTGCCGCCACCCTCGCCGGTGAAGAAATCGATGAAGCGATACTCGATGAATTCGAACTCGTGCTCCCACAGGAGGGTCGGCAGGTCGTCGCCGGCATCGGGTGGCAGAAACCGCGCCTGGTTGATCGTGGCGAGAAGCAGTGGCAGCTCCTTCTCCTCGGCACCCCGGCGGATCGTCACGGCGCGCATGCCGTCCTTGAACAAACTCCAGCTCAGACTCTCGTTCTTGTTGGTCTGGCGGTAGACCACCTGGTCTTCCCAGGAAAACTCGGCCTCCGAGATGTTCAGCACCAACTCGTCGGTTCCCGACCAGATGGGAGCACAGGCGGCCTGAACATTTTGAATCGCGCGCTGATGGATGGGGTTATTCGGCAGGTAGATCTGGAACGCCCGGAGCGCCTTGACCATGGCCGCCATCAACTCGACCACCTGAGCCGTGGGAACGGTCGTGGGCTGGACCTCGGGCTGTGCGGTCACAGCCGAATGCCCAGCGTAGCGGCGACGTGAGCCACATCCTTGTCGCCCCGGCCGCTGAGGCACACCAGCACCAGGGCCTCCGGGGGAAAGCTTCCCGCCGCCTGGCGGATCCAGGCCAGAGCATGGGCCGTCTCGAGCGCGGGAATGATCCCTTCCAGCCGGCAGAGGTCCTGAAAAGCGGCAAGGGCCTCGACATCGGTGGCGGTCTCATAGCTGACGCGCCCGGAGTCGCGCAGGAAGCTGTGCTCCGGCCCCACCCCAGGGTAATCCAGGCCGGCGGAGATCGAGTGTGCCGGTGCCACCTGGCCATCGCCGTCCTGCAGCAGATAGCTCAGGCTTCCATGGAGGACGCCTGGGCTTCCCGCGCTGAGGGTTGCACTGTGATGGCCCGAGCCAAGACCCTCGCCGGCTGCCTCCACTCCGACCAGCCGCACGTCCGTGTCCCCGAGAAATCCGCTGAAGATCCCCATCGCATTGGAGCCGCCCCCAACGCAGGCCACCACCGTGTGAGGCAGGGACTGAAAACGGGCCAGCATCTGTTCCCGGGCTTCCCGCCCGATCACGGACTGGAAGTCGCGGACCATCCGGGGAAAGGGATCGGGCCCGACCACCGACCCGATGATGTAATGCGTGGTGGGTACGTTGGTGACCCAGTCGCGCAGAGCTTCGTTGGTTGCATCCTTCAGGGTGCGGGTACCTGACTCTACCGGGACCACGGTGGCCCCGAGTAACTGCATCCGGTACACGTTCAGGCGTTGACGCTCGACGTCCTCGGCGCCCATGTAGACCACGCACTCGAGGTCGAAGTGGGCACACACCGTGGCGGTCGCGACGCCATGCTGCCCTGCCCCGGTCTCGGCAATGATCCGCCGCTTCCCCATCCGTCTCGCGAGCAGCGCCTGGCCGATGGTGTTGTTGATCTTGTGCGCCCCCGTGTGATTCAGGTCCTCCCGCTTGAGGACCACTCGAGCACCTACACTGCGGCCGAACCGGGGGGCTTCGGTTAATGGCGATGGTCGGCCGACAAACTCGTGAAGCAGGCTTTCCAGCTCGCTCCAGAACGCCGGGTCGGCCCGGGCGCCGTCATAGACTGCCGCCAGCTCATCGAGCGCGGCGACGAGAGTTTCGGGTACGTAGCGGCCACCATAGGGGCCAAACCGGCCTGAGACCTCAGGTGATCGGGCTATGAGCAACAACAGCCTCCACGAAATTCAGAATTTTGTCGGGGTCCTTTTCGCCGGGGCGCCGCTCCACTCCGGAGCTCACGTCCACTATCTCGGGGCGAACCAGGGCCAGGGCTTCGGAGACGGATTGGGGGGTGAGTCCTCCGGCCAGCACCATCGCATGGCCGCTCAGCCGCTCTCGAGCTTGGGTGGCAACTGCCAGATCGAGCGAAATCCCTGTCCCACCCAGAGCTCGGGCCACACGCGGCTCGACCAGTACTGCATCAGAATCGGGGATGGCGGAGGCCACGAGATCCAGATCGGCCGGCGCCGCGATTCGCACGACACGCCAAACCTCGAGTCCTTCGCTCCGGAGCCGCTTTGCGTCTGCCCTGGAATAGGACCCATGCAGCTGAGCGCCGCTAAGCCCTGCGGACACACAGATCTGGAGAATTTCCTCGACCGCCTGTTCACCAAAGACACCGATAACCGGGACGGCGTCCGCTGCGGCAACCAACTCGCGGGCCTGACCACGGGTGACCGTCCTGGGTCCCGCAGCAAAAACAGCGCCCAGATAGGCGGCGCCGGCCCGAGCCGCGGTTACCGCGTCCCCTGCCCGCATGAGTCCACAGATCTTCACCTTAGCGGTCATGTCGTTCGACCTCTGAGAGCTCGCGCAGGAGTTTTTCCGGGGCCTGGCTTCCGGAGAGCGCTGTCCCCACCAGAACTGCATCGGCACCGGCCCGGGCAACTCTGACGACGTCCGCCTGGCTGGCAAGGCCACTCTCCGCGACAGCGATCGTCGCGCCAGGCACCTGTCCCAGCAGCCTCCAGGCGGTTTCCGTCTCGATCGTAAAGGTGTCCAGGTCCCGGCTATTGATCCCCACGATCTCGGTCTCGGTGTCCAGAGCGATTTCCAGCTCGGACCGAGTATGCACTTCGACCAGGGCATCGAGTCCCAGGTCTTTGCAATATCGCAGCAGCGCTCTCAGTCGAGCCTTCCCCAGAACCCTGACAATCAGGAGGACCGCCGAGGCCCCCACCGCTCTGGCTTCGAGCACCTGGACCTCGTCCAGGATGAAATCCTTGCGCAGGATCGGCAAAGAACAGTTATCGGCGGCGGTACGCAGATCCTCCATCGAGCCGCCGAAGAAGGGGCCGTCGGTCAGGACCGAGAGGGCTGCGGCGCCATGTTGCGCGTAGAGTGCCGCCCGATGCGCAGGATCCAGATCCTCGCGGATGCTCCCGGCAGACGGGGAACGCCGCTTCAGCTCAGCAATGACTGCCACGGTGGGACGCCGGAGCGCTGACCGGAAGGAGGGTGGTGTCGACCGGGCTCGCCTCAGGTCCCGTTCGAGAGCGGCCCTCTTTCGCTGTAAGGCGGGAAGACTTTGGCGGGTGGTGCTGAGGATCTGGTCCAGGCGTCCGGGCATCTTGTCCTTCGGCGGGTATTCGGGTACCTTTTTTTCGGGCTCTATTCGGTCGACAGTCTGCCGCAATCACCTCATGGAGGAATCCGGATGCCGCTGACCAAGCGCCAGAGTGAAATCCTCAGCTATCTGCAAACCCACATCAACGGGCAGGGATACGCTCCAAGCTTCGAGGAAATCGCGGAGAAGTTCGGCTTTCAGTCGCTGGCCACCGTCCACGAGCACCTCACCAACCTGGAGCGCAAGGGGTATATCCGGCGGTCCTACAACGAGAGTCGGTCAATCGAGGTGCTGCCGCCCCGGGGCACATCGTCGGCCAGCGAAGTTCCCCTGCTCGGAAAAGTTGCAGCCGGCACGCCTATCGAGTCGCTCATGCAGGAGGAAAGCATTGCCGTGCCCGAGCACATGCTGCCCCGGCGCGGTCCCAACTATGCGCTCAAGGTCGAGGGCGCCTCGATGGTCGACGAGCACATCGTCGATGGCGACATCGTCGTGGTCCACGGCAAGCAAACCGCTGAGAACGGCGAAATGGTCATCGCTCTGGTCAACGGCAGCGAAGCCACCGTCAAGAAGTTCTACCGTGAGCCCGGCGGATGGATCCGGCTTCAGCCGGCCAACGCCACCATGCAGCCGATGCGGTTTCAGGAGCGGGACGTGCTCATCCAGGGTGTGGTGGTCGGCGTCATTCGCAAATATTAGGGCCTATGCCTGAGCCAAGGGCCTCGGTGCCGCCGCCCGGAAGCGCTGAAGTGCCAGAGCTGCGGCGCCACTCTCCAGGGCGGCACGGGCACGTTCAGCCGATTCCTCCAGAGACCAGCCGTTGCCTGAGACATACAGCGCCGCCGCCGCGTTGAGCAGCGCCGCGCAGCGTCGAGCCCCACCCTCCTCACCCGCCAGGAGCCGAACGATCAGGTCGGCATTCTGCTGCGGCTCACCACCGGACAACTCATCCAGGTCGTTGCACTCGAGCCCGAGGCGAGCAGGATCCAGCTCCCAGCTGCGGGTGCTCCCCTCCAGCACTTCCCAGACGTAGGTACATCCGGACGGACTGATCTCATCCATACCCACGGCGGCGTGGAGCACCAGCGCGTGCCTGGTGCCAAGCTCCGCGAGCGCCTCGGCTAACATCGGCCCGCGAGAGGCATCCGACACGCCCAGGACCTGGCGAGTTACCCCAGCCGGATTAGCCAGAGGACCCAGGAGATTCATGATGGTGGCCACCCCGAGCTCCTTGCGCACCGGACCGAGATGACGCATCGCCGGGTGGTAGCTCGGAGCATACAGGAACACCACACCGCTGGAGCGCAGCACCCGGGCTGCGTTGCCGGGATCCATGACGATGTCGATGCCCAGCGCCTCCAGCACGTCCGCAGACCCGCAGCGGGAGGTGTAACTCCGGTTGCCGTGTTTGGCGACGGGAACACCAGCGCCGGCGACGACAAAGGCAGCCGCGGTCGAAATGTTGAACGTGCCGACTCGCCCTCCCCCGGTTCCGCAGGTATCCACCATAGCATCCTGCTCTCCCAGATCGGCCTGAAGCATCGCACGTCTCAAGGCCTGGGCTGCTCCGGCCACTTCCTGGGGTGTTTCACCCTTGATCCTGAGTCCCATGAGCAACGCAGCGGCCTGGGCCGGACTGAACCGTCCTTCCATGAGCGCGTCAAACGCGGCCCCCGCCTCTTCCCGTTCCAGGGAGAGCCGCTGGGACAGCTTCTGAACCGCAAAACGGAGGGCGGAGTCGTCCATCACCGGTATGACCTGTGGGCCAGGTTGGGGTAGCTCATGAGGAGAGGCGAAGGAGGGAAAGTGTATCCGGCGAAGAGGCCTTTTGTCAATTCTGACAAGCAGTTGCAGGCTTGCTCCGAGTCTGGGCCTCGGCTAAATTCCGGCGGTGAGCCGGACCTTCCTCGCCACGCTTCACTACGACGGCACCGGCTTTGTCGGATGGCAACGTCAGCCGGCCGGCCGTTCGGTTCAAGCTGAATTCGAGCGGGTCCTCGAACGCATCTTCGGACGCCACATGGCGGTCCACGCCGCCGGTCGGACCGATGCCGGCGTCCACTCGGTAGGCCAGGGCGTCAGCTTCACCGCTCCCGCTGGGTGGACCGAAGAATCCCTCCATCGCGCACTGAACGCTTTGCTGCCCGGAGACTGCTGGGTGGCATCGGTGCATCCGATGCTCCCAGGATTTCACGCCAGAAAGTCCGCCGTTTCCCGCCGCTACCGCTACGACATCGGAACCGATCGGGCCTCCGCTTCACCCTTTCGCCGCCGCTTCGAATGGGCGCTCAGGCGTCCGCTGGATTTTGCGCTGCTTCAGTCGTCTGCCGAGCGGCTCCGCGGCGAACACGACTTCAAGGCCTTTGCCGCCAAGGGCGATAAGCCGCATCATCGGTGCCGGCTTCTCCTCTCCCGCTGGGAGCATCGGCCTGACCAACGGGGCGTGAGCTATCACGTGGAGGCGGATCGATTCCTCCATCACATGGTTCGGATGCTGGTAGGCACCATGGTGGAGATCGGGTTGGGCCGTCGCCCACTCGACGACATCGATGTCCTGCTCATCCGGCAGGACAACAGCGAGACCAGTCCGCCGGCTCCGCCGCAGGGCCTTTACTTCAGCGCGGTGACGTATCCGCCGGAGCTGTTCGACTCCCCCGTCGAGGCATCGCATGCCGTCGCGCCGGTCAGCTAGGCTCCTGTTGGCCATCGGCCTGGCATCCAGCGGATGCCGCGATGCGCCCAGGCGGGAGCTCAGGGTGGCGAGGGCAGGAGCCCAGGCGCCGTCTCGGGTGGCTTCGACCCAGAACAGCATCGATGTTTCCCGCCGCACCGCGTTGGTCACCGCCGCAGACCGGGTGTCCCGCTCCGTCGTGTCGATCAATGTGACGTCGCGTCAACAGGCGCCGCAGTCGCCCTGGGATTTCTTCTTTGTTCCGGAAGGAGCTCGCGTCGTCCAAGGCTACGGAACCGGCTTCATCCTTCGGTCCAGCGGCATCATCGTCACCAATCAACACGTCGTGGCCAATGCGGAGCGGGTGGTGGTGACCCTGCCCGACGGCAGTGACCTGCCGGCCACGGTGCTGGGTGAAGACCCGGTTACCGACATCGCGGTGCTACGAGTCAAACGGGAGGGGCTGCCGACCGTGGCCGTGGGTCGCAGCACCGATCTGATGATCGGGGAATGGGTGGTAGCCCTGGGAAATCCCTACGCCTATATGCTGGGCAACGCGGAGCCGACCGTCACCGTTGGAGTGGTGAGCGCTACCGGGCGCAATATTCTCCCGGGCGGCGAGCAGACCGGACTCTATCTCGACATGATTCAGACCGATGCCGCCATCAATCCGGGGAATTCGGGAGGGCCGCTGACCAACGCGCTGGGTGAAGTTGTCGGAGTCAACTCATCGATCTTCAGTAACAGCGGCGGGTCCGTCGGGCTGGGCTTCGCCATTCCGATCGAGCGGGCTGTTCGCGTGGCCGATGAGATCATCAAGAGCGGCACCGTGCGCCGCGCCTGGGTCGGCCTCGAGGTCGAGGGAGCGAGCGCCATGCGGGAATGGAAGAGTCAGGGCGGGGTGGCGCTCTCCAGTGTAGCGCCCGGTGGTCCGGCGGCGCGGGCCGGCCTCAAGCCAGGCGATGTCCTGGTCGAGGCCAACGGCCGGCGACTCCGCAACTATCTCGACTGGGAGGCGGTCAAGCTCGACCTCCATGTGGGCGACACGGTAAATGTGGTCCAGCGGAGCGGGAGCGGCACCGCCCGGCGCCGTATCGTGACCGGCGACCTCCCCACCGTGACCGCTGAAAAGATCACCGTGCTCCAGGATCTGCAGTTGATCAACGTCACCCCCGCCATTCAAGCGGAGCGCAGCATCCGGAGCGAGCAGGGTGCGCTGATCTTCCGGATCTCGCCGCAGGTGAGTCGCGCAACCGGGCTGCAGGCGGGAGACGTGATCCTGGCCATCAACCGGTCGCCGGTTCGCAACGCCGCGGATGTCTCCAACCTGATGAATGTCCGGCCGGGCCAGGTGGTCCGGATCTACGTCGAGCGGGAGGGGCAGGTCACCTTTACCGATCTGATCTTCCGATGACCGACGAGCGCTGGCGTTCTCCGCTGAGCACCCGTTACGCGTCGCCTGCCATGCAGACGCTGTGGGGCGAGGCTCACAGGATCTCCCTCTGGCGCAGGCTTTGGCTCGCTCTGGCCGAGAGCGAGCGGGAGCTGGGCCTGGATATTCCCGATTCGGCAATCGCCCAGATGCGCGCCCACCTGGACGATGCCGATCTGGCCGTGGCGGCCCGCTACGAACGCCGGTTCCGGCACGATGTCATGGCTCACATTCACGCCTTTGGCGACCAGGCGCCGGCGGCTCGTCCCTTCCTGCATCTGGGTGCCACCAGCGCTTTTGTTACCGACAACGCCGACCTGATCGTCATGCGCGACGGTTTGCGTCTGCTGTTGGGGCGGCTGATTGCCGTGCTGCAAGCGCTGGAGCGATTTGCCACCCGCTATGCCGGACTTCCCTGCCTGGCGTACACTCACTTCCAGCCGGCCCAGCTCACCACGGTCGGAAAGCGCGCCACCCTGTGGATGCAGGACTTCTCCCTCGACGTGGAGGAGATGTGTCACCGGATCGAGGGCCTCCGGCTGCGCGGATGCAAGGGCACCACAGGCACGCAGGCCTCTTTTCTTCAGCTGTTCGGTGGGAACCACGAGAAGGTCCGCGAGCTCGACCGGCGGGTTGCCAATAAGCTCGGCGTGCAGCAAACCTTCGCAGTGACCGGTCAGACCTATACCCGCAAGGCGGACAGCGTGGTGCTGGAGGCCCTGAGCGGCATCGCGCAGTCGGCCTCCAAAATGGCCGGTGATCTCCGGCTGCTGCAGCATGAGGGAGAGCTGCTGGAGCCCTTCGAGTCGGAGCAGATTGGCTCCAGCGCCATGGCCTACAAGCGCAACCCGATGCGAGCGGAACGGATCAGCGGCCTGGCACGCTACGTTATGGCATTGCCGGCCAACACCTCGCAGACAGCGGCTACCCAATGGCTGGAGCGCACTCTCGACGACAGCGCCAACCGGCGACTCACCCTTCCCGAGGGCTTTCTGGCCACTGACGCCATTCTGGTTCTGGCCACCAACATCGCGGCGGGGCTGGAGGTCCGGGAAGACGTGATTCAGCGGCACGTGGCGGACCAGATGCCGTTCATGGCAACCGAACGCTGGCTTATGCTGGGTGTTGCCGCAGGCGGCGACCGTCAGGCACTCCACGAGGTGATCCGGCGTCATAGCCTGGCCGTGGCAGACGCCGTGAGCCGGGGCCAGACCAACGATCTGCTGGCACGCCTTGCGGCCGATCCCGCCTTCCGCGGCGTCTCGACAGCTACCCTCCAGGCCGAGCTGGACCCGATCAACTACACCGGCAGGGCAGCGCAGCAGGTTCCGGAGTTCATCGACGAGTACCTGCAGCCGCTGCTGGGTCGGGCCCGGCCGCTGGCGGCAGAGGCCGAAGCAGCGGAGGTAGTGGTATGAGGCCGCAGGCCACGCTGGTGCAGAGCCGGTTGCCGCTCCCTTTGCTTCGCCGGGGAAAGGTGCGCGAAGTCTATGAAGTGGACGACGAGCATCTTTTGATCGTCGCCAGCGATCGAGTGAGCGCGTTCGATGTGGTGATGCGGGAGCCGGTGCCGTACAAGGGCGCGGTGTTGACCCAGATCAGCGCCTTCTGGTTCGAGCGCCTGGCCCACGTATTTCCCTCGCACTACATCACCGCGCGAAGCGGAGAAATCGTCGACCGTATACCCGAGCTGGGAAGCGTCCGCTCCGAGCTGGCAGGCCGGGCCATGCTGGTGCGGCGTGCCCCGCCGGTGCCCTTCGAATGTGTGGTCCGCGGTTACCTGTCGGGATCGGCCTGGGCGGAATATCGCCAGCGGGGAACCCTGGCAGGGGAACCGCTGCCGGAGGGACTGGTGGAAAGCCAGCGTTTGGATCCTCCACTCTTCTCGCCCGCAACCAAGGCCGAAACCGGCCACGACCTCAATATCACTTTCGCTGCCGTAGCCGAGACGCTCGGGACCGATCTGGCGAAGCGGCTGCGGCAGGCCAGCTTTGCCATCTACGAGGCGGGTCGGGATCACGCCGCCAAGCACGGCATCATCATCGCCGATACCAAGTTCGAGTTCGGCATGGACCCGCAAGGCGATCTGCGCCTGATCGATGAGCTTCTGACCCCGGATTCCTCGCGTTTCTGGCCGGCCGACCGCTACCAGGAGGGTCATCCACAACCCAGCTTCGACAAGCAACCGCTCCGGGACTACCTGGCTTCCCTCAAGGCGGCCAGCCACTGGAATGGCGAAGCCCCTCCGCCCGCGCTTCCTCCTGAAGTTGTGCAGGCCACCAGCCGACGCTATCTCGAGGCCTTTCGCCTTCTTACCGGACGTGAGCTGGTGGTGGAGCCGTGATCCGGACCGCACCAGAGGGGCGCTGGTTCATCGTGGGGGCCTGGGCCATCTCGCTGGCACTTTGGCTGGCGGTTTGGCGCCACGCCACGCCGACGTGGTGGATCGCTGCGGTACTCTGGACCGTTCTGGCTATCTGGGTGGTGGCCTTCTTTCGAGACCCGCATCGCCAGGGGCAGCGAGGAGACCGACTCATCCTGGCTCCAGCCGATGGCAAGGTCGTGAGCGTCGTCGAAGTCGAGGAGCCCGCCTTCTTCGGCGGGCGTGCCATGCGGATCTCGATCTTCATGAACGTGTTCAACTGCCATGTGAATCGGTACCCGACGGATGGAACCGTGGAGTACCGGCAGTACAACCCCGGCAAGTTCGGTCACGCCGGGGCTGAAAAATCGAGTTTGGACAACGAACAGTCGAGCGTTGGGCTGGTAAACGGGAAGGGCAAGGTTCTTATCCGCCAGATTGCGGGTCTGATTGCCCGGCGGATCGTCACCGATCACGAGGTGGGAACCCGAGTGCATCAGGGGGAACGGATGGGGATGATCCGGTTCGGCTCTCGCGTCGACCTCTTTCTGCCTCCAGCGAATACCCGTGTCCTGGTCAAAACTGGCGATAACACACTGGTAGGAGTGACTGTGGTGGCCGAATGGAGCTGAGACCGCGGCGCGAGCGCCTTCCCCGACCCAGCATGCGCCACGTTGTGGTCGTGATGCCGAGTGCCTTCACCCTCGGCAATCTGTTCTTTGGCTTCTGGTCTATCGTGTCGGCCTTCAACGGCAATTTCCGGTGGGCGGGATGGTTCATCGTCTTCGCCGGTATTCTCGACATGCTGGATGGCCGGGTGGCCCGGCTTTCCGGCACCGGGACCCGTTTCGGCGCCGAGCTCGATTCGCTGGTGGACCTGATCTCCTTCGGGGTGGCCCCTGCCCTGCTGATGTACTTCCTCGATTTTTCCAACGCGGGACGTTTCGCCTGGATCCTGTGCTACATCTACGTGGTGGCGGTTGCGCTCCGGCTCGCCCGCTTCAACGTGCTCTCCGCCGGCAAACCTTCCACCGGCTGGTTCACCGGAATGCCCTCGCCCTCGGCAGGGATGACGCTGGCTGTCTACTATCCGTTCAGCCAGACCAACTGGTATCGCGCCTCACTGGCGTACATGGATCTGCAGCACGAGGGACTGGTGGTGCTCATGCTGCTGCTGGCGGTGCTGATGGTCAGCAACGTGAAGTACCCCAAGTTTCCTCCCATCGGGGTCCGCAGCGCGCGAGGGTTCCTCGGCCTCACGGTCCATCTGCTCATTCTCTTCGGCGGGATCTTCGCGCCTGAGTATTTTTTGTTTCCACTGGGATTGTTGTACATGGCCTTCGGCCTGGTCCGAACCACCGTGCTGGGGTTGATGGAACGGCCGGAGCCGGTCACGGTGATCGGGGAGCGGGTGGCTGACGCGCATGATCCCACTCTGCCCCCACCCCTCTCGCATGAGCGCCGAAGACACTCAGGAGACCGCCGCCAGGAGCCGGAATAATGACCTTTCGCGTACACGTCCGGGTGATGCCGCGGACCGGACTGCTGGATCCGCAGGGCCAGGCCGTCGAGCACGCGCTATCGGCGCTTGGTTTCGCCGAAGCTGGAGCCGTTCGGGTGGGCCGAGCCATCGAGCTGGACGTGGATGCCGGCTCACGGGATGAGGCAGAAGCACGGGCCCGGCTGATGTGCGACAAGTTGCTGGCCAATCCGGTTACCGAGGATTATCTGCTGGCCGTGGAGGAAGACTGATGAACCGGGTGGCGATCGTGCGGTTCCCCGGCAGCAACTGCGATTTCGACACCCTGCGCGCCGCGCAGAGCCACGGCGGAGACGCCTTCTTCGTGTGGCACCGCGACACCGACCTGAAGGGCGCCGACATCGTCATCCTTCCCGGCGGATTCAGCTATGGCGACTATCTCCGGACCGGCGCCATTGCCCGCTTCAGCCCAATTATGCAAGCCGTGGAGCGCCACGCCGCCGCAGGCGGACCGTTGCTGGGGATCTGCAATGGATTCCAGATCCTGTGCGAGGCCCGGCTGCTGCCCGGAGCGCTGCTGAGAAATGCGGGGCTCACGTTTGTGTCCAAGCCGGTGGATGTCACGGTCGAGCAAACCGACACCGCCTTCACCCGCGATTACGAGCCGGGCGCTCGCCTGCGCCTACCGGTAGCGCATGGAGAGGGCCGGTATGTGGCCTCTCCAGACACGCTGCGAATGCTCGAGGCGGAGGGTCTGGTGGTGCTCCGCTATGTAGCCGCAACCGAGCGATCGCCCTTTCAGCCAAACCCCAATGGCTCTACCAACCATATCGCCGGCATCTGCAACGCCGCGGGGAACATCGTGGGCATCATGCCCCATCCCGAGCGGGCCATCGACCGCCTGCTTGGCCTCACGGGAGGGGCCGGGTTCTTCAGCTCCCCCATGTCGTCGCACCAGAATGCCGTCAGCTCGAGGAGTCAGGCATGAAGTCGGACAAGCCCAGTCGTAACGAAGACGAGTACTTTGCCCGGGAAGACGCCGAATTGATGCGGCGTGAGCGGGAACGCGCCCATGCGGCCGCCACCGCGGCAGAACGCGCGTCGCACTACATGAAGTGCCCCAAGGATGGCTACGATCTGACCAGTAGCACCGTTCACGGCGTCCAGATCGAAACCTGTTCCCATTGCGGCGGCATGTGGCTCGACGCCGGTGAGCTGGAGGCCGTAGCTCAAGAAGATCGGCCCAATGTCTTCACCCGGGTGCTCTCCGACGCGCTTTCTACCTTTCTTCGCCGGTCTCCCCGGGCGCGTCAGGCGGACCAGCCCATACACGATCCGGGCAACCCATTCAGCTGAAGGAGTAGTAGTGACGGTTTCCGGCATCGCCAGTGCAGCCAGCAAAACGTTCACCGGGCCCGGGGAACGCCCAGTAACTCCCGAGCTCGTGCGCGAGCACAACCTCAACGAGCTCGAGTACAGCCGAATCCTCGACCTGTTGGGCCGGACACCCACCTTCACCGAGCTCGGAGTCTTCTCTGCACTCTGGTCGGAACACTGCTCGTACAAGCACTCCCGGCCGGTGCTGAAATCCTTCCCCACCACCGGACCCCACGTGGTTCAGGGTCCCGGCGAGAACGCCGGAGTGCTCCGGCTGCCGGACGGCTGGGCGGTGGCCTTCAAGATCGAGTCACACAACCACCCTTCTGCGGTCGAGCCCTACCAGGGAGCGGCCACCGGTGTCGGTGGGATTCTGCGGGACGTGTTCACGATGGGTGCCCGTCCGGTCGCTCTCCTCAATAGCCTCCGTTTCGGTCCGCTGGATCACCCCCGCAACCGCTACCTCTTTGCCGGCGTGGTGCGCGGAATCGGAGATTACGGAAACTGCGTGGGCATTCCTACTCTCGGTGGTGAGGTGAACTTCGCTCCGGGATACAGCGGTAATCCGCTGGTCAATGCGATGTGCGTCGGGCTGCTCCAGGAGAGCCATCTGATCAAAGCCGCCGCGCATGGGGTGGGAAACGTGCTGCTCGCGGTAGGTGCCCGCACCGGCCGGGATGGCATTCATGGCGCCAGCTTTGCCTCGGAGGAGCTCTCCGAGAGGAGCGAGAGCCGGCGACCCCAGGTTCAGGTGGGAGATCCCTTCACCGAAAAGCTGCTGCTGGAAGCAAGTCTGGAGCTGATCACCTCGGGTCTGATCGTGGCCATTCAGGACATGGGGGCCGCCGGACTCACCAGCTCCTCGGCCGAGATGGCCGCGCGGGGCGGCGTAGGGGTGGAGATCGACACCGGACTGGTTCCCACCCGGGAACCGGGGATGACGCCGTACGAGATTCTGCTGTCCGAGTCGCAGGAGCGCATGCTGGTGGTGGCGGAGCCGGCGCGGGTGGCCGAGGTGCAGGCGGTGTGCGCCAAATGGGAGCTTACTGCAACCGACATCGGGCGGGTGACCGACGATGGCATGTTTCGGGTCAAGCACCATGGGCAGACGGTGGTTTCCATTCCTGGTCGCCAGCTGGTTGAAGGCTGCCCGGTTTATTACCCCGAAGCCGAAGAGAGCGAGGCTGCACGACTCCGGAGATCGCAGATCGATCCGGGCGAGCCGGTAGTCGATCTCGAGGGTGCCGTGGAGCTCCTGCTCGACAATCCGAACATCGCGAGCAAGCGTTGGGTCTACGAGCAGTACGACTCTACCGTGCAGGCCTCTACGGTGCTTCCTCCGGGATCTGATTCCGGTGTGATCCGGGTACCGGGGAGCAGCTTCGGCATCGCCATGTCGGTCGACTGCAATGCCCGCCTGGTTGCCCTCGATCCCTACGAAGGAGGCAAAGCGGCCGTGGCGGAGGCAGCGCGCAACGTGGCCTCGAGCGGAGCCATACCGTTGGGAATCACCAACTGCCTCAATTTCGGGAACCCCGAAAAACCCGAGGTTTTCTTCCAGTTCACCGAGGCGTGCCGGGGGATCGGGGACGCTTGCCGCGCTTTCGGCACTCCGGTCACTGGAGGCAACGTCTCCTTCTATAACGAGAGCCCCAGCGGCGCGGTCGATCCGACCCCCGTCATCGGCATGATCGGCCTGCTGGACAATGTGGAAGACCGGGTTGCCAGTTATTTCGACTCGCCGGGAGACGAGGTCTTCATTCTCGGCCAAACCAGCGGCATTCTCGGTGGATCGGCCTATTGGGCGGAGGTCTGCGACTTTGTTGGGGGCGATCCCCCGGCGGTGGATCTCGACGCCGAGGTCCGGCTGCAACGCTTCCTGGTGGCCGCCGCTCAGCGCGGGCTGCTGCGCTCGGCGCATGACTGCTCCGAAGGCGGCCTGGCGGTGACCCTGGCAGAAGCTGTAATCGGCGGCCCTTATGTCCCGGGGAGTCTCGGTGCCGGCCTCGACCTGACCGGCTACGCACCGGAGCTGCCCCTGGATGGTCTCATGTTCGGGGAGGACGGCGCCAGAGCGGTCGTTTCATGTTCCCAGGCCTCTGCCCGGCCACTCATAGCATTGGCGGATCAGCACGAGGTACCGATCTTCCGGGCCGGGTTGGTCCAGAGCGCCGGCACCCTGGAACTCCAAATGGGGGCCCACCTGTTCTCCTGGAGCACCGAAGCATTGCGACGGATCTACTACGAAGCGATCCCCCGGCGAATGCAGCACGCCGATGTGGACCGCACGGCGGGAGAATAGCATGTGTGGCATCATCGGCGTTTCCGCACTACCTGACGCAGCCCGGCTGGCGTATCTCGGCCTCTACGCCCTGCAGCACCGGGGACAGGAGAGCGCGGGTATCGTGGCCATCGACGGTGAGGGGATGGCCCGCTCGCACCGCGGCATGGGGCTGGTCTCGGAGAACTTCGACGACCAGATCCTGGCGGGCCTGCCTGGTGACGTCGCGGTGGGGCACACTCGCTACTCGACTACAGGCAGCACCGTTCTGGCCAACGCCCAGCCCTGCAACGTCAACACCAGGTGCGGCCCCCTGGCCATCGCCCACAACGGCAATCTGATCAATGCCGATGCCATCAAGCGCGATCTGGTCGAGCGCGGCGCCATCTTCACCAGCTCGAGCGATACGGAGGTGTTGGTACACCTCATCGCCCGCTCCGAAGAAGACACTGTGGATGACCAGATCCGGGAGGCCCTGGAGCAGGTTGACGGCGCCTACAGCCTGATCATTACGGTTGGCAGGACCATGTATGCCGCGGTAGACAGCCGGGGCTTTCGGCCGCTGGTTATCGGTCGGCTGGGCCAGGGCATCGTACTGGCCTCGGAGTCCTGCGCCCTCGATCTGATCGGGGCCACCTTCCATTGCGAGCTCAGGCCAGGTGATTTCGTCCGGGTGGATAACGGGCAGGTAACCCATCTCCCGCGGCTGGCGCCACGCCCGGTGAGCCGCTGCGTGTTCGAGCTGGTTTACTTTGCCCGCCCCGACAGCACCGTGTTCGGCGAGTCAGTCGACCGGGTCCGGCGCGAGCTGGGCCGGCAGCTGGCCCGGGAACAGCCCGCGCCGGGCGGTGAAGTGGTGTTCAGCGTCCCCGACAGCTCCAATGCAATGGCGTTGGGATTTTCCGAGGTGTCCGGGATCAAGCTGGAGTACGGGCTCATCCGGAACCACTATGTGGGCCGCACGTTCATCAACCCCACGCAGGCCCTCCGGGTGGCCAAGGTCAAGATCAAGTTCAACCCGGTGCGGGAAGTCATCCATGGGAAATCCGTGGTAGTGGTGGATGACAGCCTGGTCCGGGGCAACACCAGCAAGGAGCTGGTGCAGATGATCCGCGCCGCCGGCGCGCGCGAGGTCCACCTGCGCCTGGGCTCACCGCCGATTACCGGACCGTGCCACTACGGCATCGATACGCCGAGCCGGGAAGAGCTGATTGCCGCCACTCACTCGATCGGCGAAATCCGCCAGTTTCTCGGGGTCGACAGCCTGGGCTATCTGTCGCTCAACGGGATGCTGCACGCGGCCGGCAAGGACACAGGATTCTGTCACGCCTGTTTCTCGGGCATGTACCCCACACCAACTCCGGACGACCCGGTGCGTCTTCGACATGCGACACCTCTGATCGCCACTCCCGCATGAGCGGTCCGTACACCCAGCCGCTGGTCTACTCGTTCGGTCAGGGCCGCTCCGAAGGGACCGCGGCCATGAAAGACATTCTCGGCGGCAAGGGTGCTGGTCTGGCCGAGATGACCACCATCGGCATTCCGGTCCCGCCCGGTTTTACCATCGCCAGCAACATCTGCATCCACTATCTCGAAAGCGGCCAGTTCCCCAGACGGCTGCAGGCCCAGGTCGAGAACGCGCTGCAGCGGCTCGAGGCCAGCACCGGAAAGCATCTGGGCGACGGGGAGAACCCGCTGCTGGTGTCCGTCCGTTCCGGGGCCGCCGTCTCGATGCCGGGGATGATGGAAACCATCCTCAACCTCGGCCTGAACGACGTCACCGTCGAGGGCCTGACCCGGCAGAGCGGGAATCCCCACTTTGCCTGGGATTCCTATCGCCGGTTCGTGCAGATGTACGGCAGCGTCGTGTTCGAGCTGCCGAGGAAACCGTTCGAGCACATTCTCGACGAGCACAAGCAGCGTTGCCGGATGGAGCGGGATATCGATCTGCCGGTGGAGGAAATGCAGGCGATCGTGCGCCGGTTCAAGGAGCACGTGCGGAAGGAATCGGGACGGGAGTTCCCCACGGAGCCGCTGGATCAGCTGTGGGGAGCCATTGCCGCGGTGTTCGAGAGCTGGAACACTCGCCGGGCCATCGATTACCGTAAGCTCCACGACATTCCGGATTCCATGGGAACAGCGGTAAATATCGTGGCCATGGTGTTCGGAAACCTGGGCGAAGACTCCGGCACCGGCGTGGCGTTCAGCCGGGATCCGTCCACCGGAGAACAACGGCTCTATGGCGAATTTCTGCTCAACGCGCAGGGCGAAGATGTGGTATCAGGCACACGGACACCGATGCCGATCGGACAGCTCAAGGATCACCTGCCGCATGCCTATCAGGAGCTGGATCGGGTCGCCCGCACGCTGGAGCGGCATTTCCGGGACGTGCAGGACATGGAGTTCACCATCGAGCGGGGCAATCTCTACATGCTGCAGACCCGGCGGGCCCAGCGTTCGGGACACGCGGCGGTCCGGATTGCCTGCGACATGGTGGATGAAGAGGTGATCACCGAGCAGGAAGCCGTTGCCCGAATCCCGCCCAACGATCTCAATCAGTTGCTCCATCCCATGATCGATCCCAACAGTCGGCTCGACCTGCTCACGACCGGCCTCCCGGCATCGCCGGGAGCGGCTTGTGGCACCATCGTGTTCGATGCCGATGAGGCGGAGCGCCTGGGACGGGCAGGACAGTCGGTGATCCTGGTCCGGCGGGAGACCTCGCCCGAGGACTTCCACGGCATGGTAACGGCCAAGGCCATTCTCACCGCCAGAGGCGGGATGACCTCCCATGCCGCCGTGGTGGCCCGCGGCATGGGGAAGCCCTGCGTCGCCGGAGCCCAGTCGCTCCAGGTGGACGAGAAGGCAAGCCGGCTCTCCGTCAATGGTCGGAGCCTGGGAGTAGGAGACTGGATTACGGTAGACGGAAGCAGCGGAAAGGTATTCGCCGGCCAGGCAGCACTCATCCCTCCGGAGCTGAGCGGCAATTTCAACCGGGTGATGAAGTGGGCCGATCGGATCATGCAGCTCAGGGTCAGGGTCAACGCAGATACTCCGGCCGACGCCCATCGGGGGCGCGATTTCGGCGCCGAAGGAATCGGACTCTGCCGCACCGAGCACATGTTCTTCGAGGGCGACCGGCTGGTGGCCATGCGGGAGATGATTGTGGCTCAAGATCCGGCGGGCAGGCGGACAGCGCTCGCCAAGTTGCTGCCCATGCAACGCGGCGACTTCGAAGCCATTTTCCGCGCCATGGAAGGCTATCCGGTAACCATCCGGTTGCTCGACCCGCCGCTCCACGAGTTCCTGCCCAAGGAAGCCTCGGAAATTGAAACGCTCGCTCGCGAGCTGAAGATGGCGCCGGCCACGCTCAAGCAGATCGTGGACAGCCTGCAAGAGGTAAATCCGATGCTCGGGTTGAGAGGCTGCCGGCTCGGCATCATCTATCCCGAGATCACCGCAATGCAGGTACGCGCCATCTTCGAGGCTGCCTGCACCGTCGCTGCCCGCAAGGGACGAGTCATGCCTGAGGTGATGATCCCCCTTACCGCCAGCGTGGTCGAGTTCCGCAAGCAGGCACTGATCGTTCGTCAGGTGGCGGAGGAGGTCTTTCAGGAGCGCCAGATCACCGTTCCGTACCTGCTCGGCACCATGATCGAGCTCCCGCGGGCTGCGCTTACCGCAGACGAGCTGGCCCGGGAGGCGCAGTTCTTCTCCTTCGGCACCAACGATCTCACCCAGACAACCTGGGGCCTGTCCCGGGACGATGCCGGACGTTTTCTTCCCTACTACCTCGAGCACGGCGTCATCGAGGACGATCCATTCCAGGTGCTGGATCAGGCTGGAGTCGGCAAGCTCATCGCCATGGCCTGCGACCTGGGGAGAAAGATCCGGCCGGATCTAAAGCTCGGCGTATGCGGCGAGCACGGAGGTGAACCTGCGGCGGTGGCGTTCAGCGACCGACTGGGGATGAACTACGTGTCGTGCTCGCCCTACCGAGTTCCCATCGCACGCCTAGCGGCCGCCCAGGCTGCGTTGGCGGCCCGGGGAACCATGGATCGGACCCGGTCCACCGTCTGAGGTGCCGCGCGACTCAGGCGCGCGCAAATATCTCCAGCATGGTATGCCCGTACGGGTTCCAGTCCGACCTGGGTCCGGCAAAACTCCGATCGGTGACGTCCACCTCTCCGATAGCGGTGGTGATGAATGTCCGCCATCCGGGAATCTCGCCGCTGTGGCTGAACCCGGCCGTCTGATAACCAAGGAGAATCGGCTCGCCGGCCTCGTGAATGCCCAACAAATACGGCTCTACCGTACGCCTGAACCCGTCGTAAGCAAACTCCACAACCCGGTGGCCCAGAATGGCCCGCACCAGGCGCTCTCCAGTCATGAGCTCCTGGAGGGAGGCTCCGGTCAGGTTCGTGTCCTGCTCCTGCATGGTGCACCTCCAATGAATGCGCCTTTCAAGGTAGCGGGTGTCGGCTGCGACTTGCCATCAGCATCGGCCCGCCTCTAATTCCTGCTCCTCGAAGTGAGTGTTCGGGACAGGCTTCCGGAGGATGCAAATGACGCAGCCCGTGGTGGGCATCGTGATGGGCAGCGACTCCGACTGGGACGTGATGCAGCACGCGGCCCGGCGGCTTCATGATTTCCAGATCGAATATGAAGCCCGCGTCGTGTCCGCTCATAGAACTCCGGGCCTGCTCTACCGCTATGCCGAAGATGCCGCCGGTCGCGGATTGCGCTGCATCATTGCAGGTGCCGGCGGGGCCGCCCACCTGCCCGGAATGCTGGCTGCCAAAACGATTCTTCCAGTGCTCGGGGTTCCCGTCCCCACCAGACATCTCCAGGGACTCGACTCCCTCCTCTCTATCGTGCAGATGCCGGCCGGCATTCCGGTGGCCACGTTTGCCATTGGCACGGCCGGCGCAGGGAACGCGGGGCTGTATGCCGTGGCAATCCTGGCCTTGCAAGACCCCGACCTGGCCGAACGGCTGGAGGAGTTTCGCCGCTCTCAGGAGCGACGTGCCCTCGATATGAGGCTGCCCGATCTCCCGTGATTCTTCCTGGTGAGACGGTAGGGGTTTTGGGCGGCGGGCAGTTGGGGAGAATGTTTGCCCTCCGGGCCAGGACCATGGGATACCGGGTCGTGGTGCTCGACCCCGATCCGCTGAGCCCGGCGGCCGCGGTGGCCGACCAGCACATCCGGGCCGGATACGAAGACCCCAAGGGCCTGTCCGAGTTGTCGAAACTCTGCGCAGCGGTGACAACGGAGTTTGAAAATGTGCCGGCCCAGGCCCTCGAGCGTCTGGCCGAAACCCGCATAGTGCGTCCATCCGGTCCGGCGGTAGCAACCGCTCAGGACCGGATTGCTGAAAAGACCTTCTTCCAGAAGCACGGGTTTGCCACGGCCGAGTTTCGTCCCGTACGGGATCTGGAGGAACTGAAGGCCGCCGTGACCGAGGTCAGCCTACCAGGGCTGCTGAAGACCAGTCGGTTGGGATACGATGGCAAGGGCCAGATTCTGGTGACGGACGCCGCTGAAGCGCGCGAGGCCTTTGCTCGGCTGGGCTCAGTGCCCTGCGTTCTGGAGGAGAGAGTCGATCTCGACTGCGAGCTGTCGGTTATCGTTGCCCGGGGAGCCGACGGAGCGCAGGCCATTTTTCCCGTCGCCGAGAATCGGCATCGCGAGGGAATTCTCGACACCTCCGTAGTACCGGCCCGGGTCTCGGAGAAGATGGCCAACCAGGCCACTGATCTTGTCACCAAAGTGGCCACGGCACTGGACTACGTGGGGGTGCTCGCCGTCGAGCTGTTCGTGACCAAAGCAGGAGAGCTGCTGGCGAATGAGATGGCGCCGAGGCCCCACAACACCGGACACTACACCCTGGACGCCTGCTCGGTAGATCAGTTCGAGCTCCAGCTGCGGACTCTCTGCGATCTCCCGTTGGTGCGGCCCTGGCTGCTATGTCCCGTCGCAATGATCAATCTGCTGGGAGACCTGTGGAGCGGGGGCGAGCCTCGATGGGAAGAGGCACTGCGCCGCCCCGGGGTCCGGCTGCATCTTTACGGTAAGGCAGAAGCCCGGCCCGGCAGAAAAATGGGTCACTTGAACTGCCTAGCCTCGACCGCCGATCAGGCCTTGGCCCTCGCGCTCGACAGCCGCGAGGCCTTGCGCCGCAACTGACAAAAGAGGAGCCAGGAATATGCTTTTTCTGACCGCGCTTGCGCTGAGCACCGGCATCAATCTCGTCCCACCTGCGGTGGCGCATCCCGACACCACCTGTCCTCACCGGAATGTTCCGCTGGAGACCCGCAAGAGCCCGCTTGACTCAGTCACTTTCCAGGTGTCTGGCCAGCGGGTGAAAGTTTGCTATGGCCGCCCCAGCTCCCGAGGAAGGACCATGCTCGGCGGAGCCGATGTGCCTTATGGCAAGCTGTGGCGGACCGGGGCCAACGAGCC
>DASUVR010000136.1:0-2274 GCA_036378855.1 Gemmatimonadales bacterium
GAGCTTGTCATCGTACACCGCGCGATTGAGCGGGTGGGCCAGCGCTCCTACCAGCGCAGGGGCTGCGTCCGGTGGCAGGGTGGTGTCGGAATCCAGCGTGATCACGTAGCGCACAGAACGGAGCAAGTTCTTGTCGCCTACAATGGCGGAGAAGCCGCTCTCTTCGCCGGTCAGCACGAAGCGGTTGAACTCGGCGAGCTTTCCCCGCTTCCGCTCCCAACCCATCCACACCCCTTCAACCGCATTCCAGCGCCGAGGGCGATGGAACAGATAGAACGCGTCCTCCCGTCCAGCCGCGTATCGGGCGTTGAGGGTGTTGATGCCGGCGACCGCGGCCTGCAGGATCGGGTCGTCGTCTTCCCGGGTTTCACTGCTCGAGTCGGTGAAGTCGCCCAGCAAGGCGAAGTGCAGATGAGCTTCTCGGTTGGCCAGGAACTGCACTTCCAGATTTTCCAACGACTCCTCCACCGATTCCACGCTGGGGAAGAGAGTAGGGATCACCACAGCCGTGCGGTATTCGGCGGGCACACCGTGCTCGTGCAGGTCGAGCTTGGAGAGCGGGCGGGGTGCGAGAAACGCGGTCACCAGCTGGTTCACCAGGTTCACCGCGATGTCCGCGGCAGGCAGGAGGCCAACCAGCAAAACCCAGGGCCAAACCGAGCGTGCCGCGGGCCCGCCCAGCCAGAGCACGGCGGCTAAAGCGAGGATAGTCGCCAAGGCGATGCCGCCTACGAATACCACGTTGGGATGGTGCCGCACCCAACGGTCTACTCTCTCGCCCGGAGCCGGAGTGTATTGGGCCACTCGCTCCAGCTGGGCGAGACCCTCATCCACCAGGTAATAGCCCACGTGCGCGAGGCGCTGATCTTCCGGATGCCGTTCCAGGCCGGAGCGGGCGCACTCGATCGTCTTCTCGGCCACGGCCTCTTCGCTGAGCCGGGTCCGCTTGGCGATGCGCTCGACCGAGTGACGGTAGCGATCCCGGGTGGCGAAGGTCATGCTGCCGTAAAATCCGGACGGATCGTTCCGCAACACCCGCTCGATCCGGCTCTCCGCCTCGACGAAAGTGCGCCACTCCATTCGACTGATGGCCCGGAGGCTGGTGATGCTGTTGGCCATGACCACCTGGGTGATGGCCATCCGCTCCGTGCTCCGGGTAGTCGCCTCCTGCGGGGTCATCGCCTCTTCGGCGATCCACTGCTCCACTAGCCTGGTGGCGGCATGCCCGCCCGCCTCCTGGCGAAGCTGCTGTACGAAGCGGGAGACGAAGGTTGGGGTGAGCGTCGGTGGGCTGGAGACGAATCGATTGAGCTCGGCATCAACCGCACTATCACCCTGGAGGTGGGCGGCGATGAGCCGGGCAGCCGCCGAGTCGGCCGAGCCGATCTCGTCCACCCGCTGGACCGAGCGCAACGCCATGCGGCGCACGTTCTCGATCAGTCCCAGCCGGAGCATCGCGGGGATGGCCCACAGCTCCCCGATGGTGAGCACCGAGATCTGCTGGAAGGCGGTGACGAACCCGCTCACGTTGTCCAGCGCGACCCGGCCTTCAGTGTGGGAGATGAGGGTGATGGCGAGCTCGTACACCCGGGGATAGCCGGCCAGCCGGCCGCCGGCGAGCACCGGCAGCTCCCGGTAATACCCGCTCGGCAGGCTCTCCCGCACCTCGCCGACGTGCTCCTGGATCACATGGTAGTTGTCCAGCAGCCACTCACCGGCAGGGCCGACGCTGATGCCGCCGTCCGCCGCGGCGTTCAGCCGGGTATAGGCCTCCTCCAGAACCTTCCGGTTTTGCTCCAGCCGGACCAGCAGCGGGGTTCGCCGCCGCCGGCGTCTGACTGCGACCCGTTGAGCAGCGGCCACCATCTGGGCCCGTTCGGCCAGATGCTCGACACCAAGCAGCTCGCCCCGAATCGGGCCCGCCAGGAGATCCTCACGGGCATCGGACCGGAGCAGAGGAGTGAGAGTGGTGATGGACCGCCGCAGATCGAGCGGGATGGTCGGCTCGCCGGGTTTTGGAGGCTAAAGAGTAGACGTTATGGGCTATGGTCTTGGTTATAAGGTATACCGAGGATGAGGGGAACGGCGGTATGGCGGTATGGCGGTACGGCGGTAACGATTGTCACCCCGAGCAAGGCGAGGGGGCCGAAACGTTGCGCTCACCGTATGGCCGGTTAACCGGAGTGGCTCTGGCCCCTTCGTTGCACTCAGGGTGACAACCCTTGCCCACCTTTCCTCACGTTCCGTCGTTCCGCCGTTCCCCACGTTCCGCCC
>DASUVR010000137.1:0-9537 GCA_036378855.1 Gemmatimonadales bacterium
CACGTTCTCTATATACTTCCTGCAACTACTACTCAGGCCGGAACCGATGCGTCTCGATGGAAAGGTTGTTTTGTTCTTTGCCGGTCCGCTCTACGAGGACCTGGAGCTCTGGTATCCCAAGATCCGGCTGGAGGAGGAAGGCGCCCGCACCGTGGTGGCCGGCACCGGGGAGAAGACCTACCAGGGCAAGAAGGGTTATCCCATCAACGTAGATACCAGCGTAGACGAAATCCGGGCCGCTGACTTCGATGGTCTGGTCATTCCCGGCGGCTACGCCCCCGATATCATGCGGCGGAGTCAGAAGCTGCTCCAGCTCACCCGGGAAATCTTCCAGGCCGGCAAGCCGGTGGCCTTTATCTGCCACGCCGGATGGGTGCCCATCTCGGCCGGGATCGTGAAGGGCAAACGGGGCACCAGTGTCGGAGCCATCAAGGACGACCTGGTGAACGCGGGATTGCTCTGGGAGGACAGCCCCGTGGTGGTAGACGGAAACCTGATCTCGTCCCGAACGCCGGCGGATTTGCCGCAGTTTTGCAAGGCGTTGATTGCGGCGCTGGAGAAGTCACGAGACGCGAGTCGTGAGGCGCGCACGGTCGAGAAGAGCGCCTCATCCCGAGCAAAGCGAGGGACCTACCCGGCGGGCTCCCGGAATTCATGAGCTGGATCCTTCGCTTCGCTCAGGATGAGGCAGTTGTGGTTCGCTCAGGATGAGGTACTTGTGGCTCTAACGGATGCTCAACAGCGGGTCGACGCCTGGATCTCCCAGTTCGAGGAAGGGTACTTCCACCCGCTCACCAACCTGGCCCGGCTGGCGGAGGAGGTGGGCGAGCTGGCCCGGGAGATCAACCACCGATTCGGCCAGAAGACCAAGAAGCCGGAGGAGCCAGAGGGTGACCTCGGCATGGAGATGGCCGACATCCTGTTCGTGCTGATCTGCATGGCCAACCGGGAGGGGATCGATTTGCAGGAGGCGTTCGATCGAATGATGCAGAAGGTTGAGACCCGGGACGAGGATCGGTGGACGAAAAAAGCGTGAGCGGGGCTACTCCCATTCCGCCGGCGCACTCTCCAGCTCTTCCAGCAATATTCGGTAGCTCTCCAGTCGGTCGCCCCGAATCGTTCCCTCTTCCACTGTGGCCCGGATTCGGCAGCCGGGCTCGCTGATGTGGCGGCAATCGCCGTAGTGGCACTCCCCGATGAACGGCCGCATCTCGGGAAAGCAGCTGGCCAGCTCCCGCGGCTCGATCCCCCAGAGCCCCACTTCGCTGAATCCCGGCGTGTCGACCAGGAAGCCTCCCGCATCGAGCGGCAACATCACCGCGGAGACCGTGGTGTTCTTCCCCCTCCGTACCCGGGCGCTGATCTCGCCGATCCGGAGCTTGAGCCCAGGCTGCACCGCATTGAGCAGACTGGACTTCCCGGCACCGGACGGACCGGTGACAACCGAGATGCGTCCCTTGAGGGCTTCGGCGAATTGGTCGATGCCCTGCCCGGTCTTGGCACTGGTCGCAAAGACTGTATAGCCCGCGGCGCGGCAGCGCTCGATCAGCTGGGCGCCCGGATCGAGCTCCACCTTGTTCACTACCACAGCGGCAGGGATGGAATTGGCTTCGGCTACTACGAGAAGCCGGTCGATCAGTTGGGGAATGGGAGCGGGGTCCACCGTCGCGGTGACCACGAAGACTTCGTCGATGTTGGCCGCGACCGGGCGGGTGCCGCGACCCTCGGGCACCCGGCGCTCCAGCAGTGTAGTGCGGGGCTCGACTCCAACTATGCCGAAGACCTCACCCTCGGCCTCGGGCTCGAGTCGCACCCGATCGCCCACCACCACGCGCGGGGTCTCCCGCTTTGCCTTGCCCCGGAGGATGGCCCGAATCTCCCGGCCAGGAGCCGCCACCCGATACACCGATCCATCCCGCTCCAGGATGGTTCCCACGAGGTGCTCACCGCTCACGCTGCTGCCGTTCTCGCTCACCGCTCACGCTTTTGCGGTTCCCGCTCACGGCTTTTCACCAGCTCTCCGGGGCCTGGGATATGGCTTCGTCCAACGCGGCTTTGACATCGTACAACGAGAGATTCTCCAGCCGAGACTCGGCTTCCTCCGGCGTTCGCCCCCAGGCCAGCGTGTCGGTCTCGAGATGGCCCACCGGCCGATCTCCCGCAGGCGACCAGCGCACGAACAAGAGGGCCGCGCCATACATGCCCCGGAGGTCGGGCTCTTCATCCACGTAAATGGCCACCGAGTAGGGTTGGCCGTCGCTGCCGCCAAAGGCTGCCGCCCGCTCGTGCTTCCGCATGTATCCGCCCAATGTCAGTTCGGTCATGTAGAAAGAACGATACCATCTGCTCCGCCCGGGATATAGCCTTGTGCTCGGCCGGGCCGAGGACGATAGTTGACATCGTCAACTATCTCGAGACTCCCATGCCGAACGCCCGGGACACGGCCCTTCGCCTCCGCCAGTTCAACCGGTTCTACACCCGCCGGCTCGGTCTGCTGGAGCCCACCCACCTGCAGAGCCCCTTTTCTCTGGCCGAAGTGCGGGTGCTGTATGAGCTGGAACATCGGGACCGGCCCACCGCCAGCGATATCGCCATCGCCCTGAACATGGATGAGGGATATCTGAGCCGGCTGCTCCGCCGCCTTCGCCAGCACGGCCTGGTCCGAGCCCGGACCGCCACCCATGATGGCCGGCAACGGCGGCTCGCACTCACTGCCAAGGGCCGGAAGGCGTTTCAGTCTCTCAGCGGGAAGGCCACGGACAGCGTGCTGAGCCTGATCGAGCACCTCACCGCGCCGGAGCAACAGGAGCTGGTGAGTGCGGTACGCAGTGTTGAGGCGCTCCTCGAAACACCAGCCGAGCGATGCACTCTGGCTGATACAGTGGAGCTGCGGCCGCCCCGTCCCGGAGACTTGGGCTGGGTCGTGATGCGGCACGGTGAGCTGTACGATCAGGAGTACGGCTGGAATGAGGAGTTCGAGCGCCTGGTTGCAGAGATCGTGGGCCAGTTCGCCACCGGCCCGGTTGGACCGGTGCAGCAGTGTTGGATCGCGATGCTGGCTTCCCGGCGGGCGGGCTCAGTCTTTCTCATGCCCGGCCCGGAACCTGATGTCGGGCGGCTGCGCCTGTTACTCGTGGAGCCCTGGGCCCGAGGACAAGGCGTCGGAAGCGCTCTGATCGACGCCTGCATCGGAGCCGCTCGTGCAGCGGGTTGCCGGCGGCTCACCCTCTGGACCAACGACGTGCTCACCGCGGCGCGGCGACTCTACGAACGGGCGGGCTTTCGGCTGGTGCACAGCGAGCGGCACCTGAGCTTCGGTAAATCACTGGTGGGGCAAACCTGGGATCTGGAGCTCTAGACCTTCAAACCTGTCGTAGAGTTTCCGTTCGAATCCAGGGTCCACCAGTCGTAGAGGAAGATCTCGAGCGGGCGCCACATCGCAACCCAGGCTCCTGCTACCCCGTCTGCTTCACGAACTGCACCTCTGCCTCGATCCGGACCTTATTGGCGACGAGGACGCCGCCGGTCTCGATCGCCTGGTTCCATTTCAGGCCCCACTCCCGTCGGTCGATCTCCCCTCGCGCGGTAAACCCGGCCCGCTCCTTCCCCCAGGGATCCTGCCCCCGTCCGGCGAACTCGCAGTCGAGGGTGAGCTCCATAGTTGTATCGCGGATCGTGAGATCCCCTACCATCCGGAAGCGATCGCCCTCCTTCGAAAAGTTCCCCTCGAGGCGCTTGCTCTTGAAAGTGATTTCCGGATAGCGCTCCGCGTCGAAGAAATCGGCCGAGCGCAGGTGGGCGTCGCGGTCCGGGACGCCGGTGTCCAGGCTTGCCGTCCCGAGCGTGACCTCAACGCAGCATCCCTCGGGATGGTCTTCGTCGGCGGTGAGGATCGCGCTGATTTCCTTGAAGCGGCCTCGCACTGTAGTCATCATCATGTGCTTGACCGAGAATTCGACGCTCGAGTGCGCCGGATCCAGCGTCCAGGTTGCCGTCTGCGTGGCTTGTGCAGTACCCATACGGTTTCCTCCTGCTGCATGTGTTTGCGTCCTTTCAGAGTCTCCATCCAATGGCGACCCCTCTCAAGGTTAGTATGAGGTTTACCGTGTGCTCGTGGTGATGTCCATCACAGGGGAGGGACTCGCGATCTCGCTGTTCTCGGCTGCAGCCCTCCTGTTCTTCGTGATGGATCCACTCGGCAACGTGCCGCTGTTCCTCTCGGCGCTCCGACAGGTCGATCCCGCCCGGGTTCGCTCCATCATCCTGCGCGAGCTGCTGATCGCGCTCGCGATCCTGGTCGTGTTCCTCTTCATCGGTGGCTTCATTCTCGAGCTGCTCCAGGTCTCGCCGGCCGCGCTGACCGCCGGCGGAGGCGTCATTCTGCTGCTCATCGCGCTTCGGATGATTTTCCCCGCCGGCGAGCCGCGGGGGGAAGAGGTTCAGGAGGAGCCGTTCGTGGTGCCGCTCGCCATTCCCTATACGGCGGGACCGGGGATGTTAGCCACCGAGTTGCTGTTCATGGAACGAGAGCCGGATCGGTGGCCAGTCTGGCTCGGGGCGGTGGCGCTCGCCTGGCTCGCGTCCGCCGTAATCCTCTATTTCGCGAGCAACCTGCGATCTTTATTGGGCGAGCGTGGGCTCATCGCGCTCGAGCGGCTCATGGGGATGCTCCTCGTCGTCGTAGCGGTGCAGATGCTGATGAGGGGCGCGGCCGATTATCTCCGACACTGAGGCGCCCTCGAGAGGTGTGGGGCGATGATGACGACGGTCGCGCGTAGCGTCATCTGGTACCAGCTGGTATTCTGGAAAGGCCGGGCCGACAGCCAAATAGCCCACGGAGACCGCAAACCATGAAGCGCTGAGCTCTAACGTTGGAGACACAAATGAAAGTAGCGGAGATTATGGAGACCGATGTGAGGACCGTGACCATCGATAGTCCTGTATCCGAGGTCCTGGTGTCTCTGGCGGATGGCCAGGTGACTGGGCTTCCAGTAGTCGACACCCGCAACCGGGTGATCGGGGTGGTCTCGAGTACCGATGTGATCGCAGCTCAGGCGGAGACGCGGGACGCCGGAGAGCAGCGGATCCTGTTGGAAGAGACGCCGGTGCGGGACATCATGACGCCAAGACCTCTCCTGATCGAATCGACCGCCGAGCTGGAAGAAGCCGCTCGGCACATGCTGTACGGCGACGTGCACCGACTCTTTGTCGAGGAGAATGGGGTACTCGTGGGGGTCATCTCGCAGACCGACATTGTCCGCGCGGTGGCGACCGGGAAGATTGCCTGAGATCTCGTCTCGGGCGAGTCTCTGACTCCAATTTCGGCGGCAGGACCCATAATGGTAGAGAACAATCTGCGCGGCCTTCCCGTCGCCGAGCGACACGGGGACGATCCCGTTCTGGTCGGGATGGTGAGCCGGGGCGACATCTTGCGAGGGTGAGGTTTCAGCTGATCGAGGGCAGCCATGTCAGATAGGAAGCCGCCGCCTAGCCGCGGCAAGAGAGAGACCAAGCGGACAGCGCAGCAGACGGTCGATCGGCTGATCGATGAAATGGGAGCGCAATCGTTCCCGGCGAGCGATCCACCGGCCTGGGGGACATTGTCTTCACGACTGGACCAGGCGAGGCGGGACGCGGCAAAGAGCTAGAGTAGCCTACCTCTGGACGGCTCTCCCTTTGCGGAGCAAGGAGTGGTTTCCTCCAACAGGAAGGATTCATCATGATCAAGCAAAAGGCGCAGGCGGTGTGGCGCGGTGGACTCAAGGATGGGCGTGGGTCATTCCGGTCCGGCACAATCGAAGGCGAGTATTCGTTCGCCTCACGCTTCGAGGGTGGCAAGGGCAGTAGCCCGGAGGGGCTTATCGGGGCGGCGCACGCCGGCTGCTTCTCCATGGCCCTCTCGCTCTTTCTGGGAGAGCACGGCCATAAGGCCGAAGCGATCCGGACCACCGCAACCGTTGAGCTGGATCCGCAACAGCTCGCCATCACCCGAATCGAGCTCGAGACCGAGGCCGAAGTGGCCGGCCTGGATGAGGCGGGCTTTCGAGATATCGCCGAACAGGCCAAAAAGAACTGCCCAGTGTCCAAGGCGCTCGATGGTGTGCAAATCGTGCTCAAGTCAGCGAGGTTGCTCTCGGTGCCCGCGAGTCGGGCATGACATGACATGAGCTGCAGTCCGCTCTGACGGGAAGGAGGAGCTTGTGACCCCGGTGGACCGGAGGCTGAGTGGCGACGTACTGGCGTTCGACCTCGCTGCGGAGATGCGAACCGCTCGAGAGGAGTTGCTGAGCGGCCCGGGCCGGGGTGGTATACACCGTTTACCCAACGGCACATTGGCGGCGCTCGATGGCGGTGTGCGTCACGCCGTCAGCTCACGCGAGGGCGGATTCTTTCTCCTCACTCTCGCTGGGGCAGCGAGAGCGGAGGTCGGGCCTGGATGAAGCAGGCCTTGTGCCCGTACGGCCCGAAATGGTGAACTCCTGGCGAGGGGTGCCCGACGTTTAGGAGGAGGTCATGCGAGCACGCCGTGTCGGCACCGGATTCGAATTCCGATTGTTTCAGGACGAACGGGAAATCGGCTGGCTGGACGGTGCCTCGGTGACCTTTCGAGGGTTTGAGACAGCCGACGACGCCATCTTCGCAAGCACGGTGGCGCAGCATGCGTTAGTCCGGCGCCGGGAACAGGAGCCGGATCCAGCCGACACGGCCATGCTGCTGCCGCCAATGCCCGACGGACCGGGAATCGGCGGCTGGGGTTTTACGATCGCGCTGCTTCCCAGTGAGCGGGTCGAGGTCTTTGCCCTGGCGCGAGCCCGCGTCATATGGCGGGCACTCCAGGGGACTGGAGTTTCCCGGCGCATGCGGCAGTTCGTCGATGGTCCAGCGTCGGTTTAACAGTGGCCCCCGATTCTGGAATTGCCGGCCCAGGCGCTTCTCCCGGTTCACTGGGTTCTCGCCCGCCCCAGTATCATCCTGATCGGGGGTTCCCCCCGCTGCCCGCCTACCTGGCAGCGTAGGTCTTCAGATAATCCCTCAGGGCCACGGCGGCGTTGTGCTCGGTATCGTGGGAACTGAAGATGAGAGTCACCGGCTTATTGCGCGCGGCCCTCAGCAAGGGCTCGACGCTTGAGTATGATCATACGCTTGACTAACCCCACAACCATGAACAAATGATGAACCCTTTGCGAAGCTCATTGTGAGCCGCTGAGAGCGGCCGTCGGGTGCGAGCCCGGGGTTCGGCCTCGGAATATGCGAACGTACTGCGCTGCTACGAGCAGGCTTCCCGCCAGAATGCCTGACGCAGCGGCACGAACGACGGCGAGGGACATCATGGCGGTCCCGGCCACGAGCAGTAGAACGCCGCCAGTCAGCAGTCCGAGCGCCACCCATGCGGTAGCGCGGTGCACCAGCTCCGCCGCCGGACGCACCTGGGTACCATGCCGGCCGTAAAAATGCAGCCAGATGAGAAAAGCAAAGAGCCGATACCAGATCCCGGTGATGAAAATGACCAGCCAGCCCAGCAGGATCAGCTCACCATAGATGATCCATCCGCGGGCTGAGGTGCCGGGAAGCACCAATTGAGCTACGCCCACCACCAGGCCCAGCACCAGGCTGCAGAACCCGACCAGCACGTGACCGAACGTGGGCTCGAGCCGGCGCACTAGACGCCGGCGGAAGAACCAGGCTATCAGACCCACGAACAGCGCTGCCGACCCCACGCCGACCACTGCTCCCAACCACACCGCCACCGGAGAGCCGAAGAGCAGGCCGACCGACAGTGCGAGCAACCCCCCAATAGCGCCAGGCCCGATGACTCGCATGGGCAACTGCGGGACAGGCCCGGCCACCAGAAACATAGGGATCATCCGGCTGCCGACGCCGACTGCGGTGAGGCCGGCGAAGCCGAAGGCTGCCAGGTGGAAGTGGGCCGCGATCATGCCGAGGCGATCGATCTCCCACCAACCCAGCGACGCACCGATTCTGGCGCCGGCCAGCAGGAGCACCAGGCCGAGCATCGAGTGTGCTGCGGAGACATGGGCCGCCACTCCCCGGCCCTGCGACATGCGCCGGCGCTGAGGCAGCAGGTTCCATGAGACACAGCCGACGGCCAGAAAGAGTGCTCCCCACCCGGCGGCCTGGAGCCAGGGGCGCCAGAACCAGAACCCCGCAACGAGCAGACCCACGCCGGCATGCAGAAGCCAGGCGCCGAGGACTCCGGCGCTGATGCTGCGCGCGCCGGCTCCCAACGACATCGGATAGAACTGGTATAGCGCCCCAAAAATCGACGTGGCGATGACGCCAAGAGTGTAGAGGTGGGTGACTGCGAGCACTCGAGGCGACAGAAACTGGCCCGCCGCGAGCTCCCGCGCGACCGCAACCAGGCCGGCACCTCCGAGCAGAAGCCAGACGAGCGCTCCGCCGAAATGCGTACCAGGCAGGCGAAAAGGTGGTGCGCCGCTCATGCCATCAACGTGGCTCTCGAGAAAAAAAGCTCAGTGGCACGGCAGAACTTCACAGTGAATTCACCATTCCTTCATCCCGCTCAGGTGATCATCCCAATTGCGACCGCGGCAATCCCAATTGACACGACGGAACGCATTTTCCTCGAGTAGTGAGGTATTCAGCATGAAAAGACTGACCTTCCCGACGCTCGTCCTTGCGACGACGGCATGCCTGTTTGCCATTCCGGCCGGGGCTCAAGAATCATCCTCCGAGCATCGGTCAAACATGGTGTATGTCGCTCAGCTGCGCCCCATGAACGCTAAGGTGACCGGCCACCGGACCACCGGGCAAGCGCGGTTTACCGTGAAGGGCGACAGCCTGACGATCAGCGTCAAGGTGAAAGACGCGGCTCCCGGTATAACCCACTGGCAGCATTTCCACGGCTTCAAGGACAATCGTGACGCAACCTGCGCCACCGAATCGGCTGACAAAAACGCCGATGGGATCATCGATCTGATCGAGACCGAGCCCGCGTCCGGAACCACGATGGTACCCTTCATCGACGACCCCGTCAGCATGAACGTGGCGGAGGGAATCTATCCTAAGGCATCCACCGCGGGTTCCTATGAATACCGGCAGACCGTCTCGCTCAAGGCGCTGAACGCCGCCTTCAGTAAGGCCTTTGACGGCTCGAAGCTCGACCTGGAGCGGCGCGTCGTTCTGATTCACGGCACCCCCAACACCTTGCCGTCGTCCGTTGCGTCACTTGGACCCATTCCCGCCCAAGTCACGTTGCCGATCGCCTGTGGCACAATCGAGCGGGACAGCTGACATCGGTTGCCTCGGGCGATAGCCCCAGGCGGCTTGCTCTTATTAAAGGAGTGAGGACATGAAACACCTATGGATGTGGGCTGCCGCGGCAGGCCTGATTGCCGCGCCGGCAGCGGCGCAGAACAACTGGCCCACCTATGGCGGCAACGATTGGAGCCAGCGCTGGTCCACGCTGACGCAGATCACGACGGCCAACGTGAACCGGCTGGTACCCCGAATGATGTTCCAGACCGGTACCAGCAAGCTCGGCTCCTTCGAGAACAC
>DASUVR010000138.1:0-19608 GCA_036378855.1 Gemmatimonadales bacterium
GTGTTCTCGAAGGAGCCGAGCTTGCTGGTACCGGTCTGGAACATCATTCGGGGTACCAGCCGGTTCACGTTGGCCGTCGTGATCTGCGTCAGCGTGGACCAGCGCTGGCTCCAATCGTTGCCGCCATAGGTGGGCCAGTTGACTTGTCCCCATGCCATGGCGGGCCACAGCAGTCCCGCCAGTACAGCCAGGCTGTTGGTCAGACGCACCGATCTCATACTGTTTCGCTCCTTCCATTGTTGGGACTGGACCGAACCTTCGGTCCGGGTCGTTCTGCACTCTTGAAGCACGTTCCTGCATTACCGCATACCGTTGGTGGATACGTGATGTCGCATCAACGGGCTCGCGCTACGGGCGAATGAATGCCATTCGCGGCAACGCCCGGCAATGAAGCGTTTGTACGGTGCTGGGATGCGCGCGTCACATTCGCCGACGGCATGGTGCGCTGGGGGCTGACGCGCTAAGATCCGAGGGGAACCGAGGCGAGGGGACGGTGCTGGAACCGGAACTGTTCGCGCTGCTGGAGCACACGGCGGACGCTGCGTATACGGTCGCCGAGGACGGGACGATCTGTTCCTGGAACGCAGCAGCTGAACAACTGTTCGGCCACCAGGCGAGCGAGGTACTTCACCGGCACATCGAGGAAGTCCTGGACGCGTACGACCGCCTGGGCACCGAGCCCCTCGCCGGTGGCAGCGAGGTGGCGGTCCGCCATTGGGACAATGCCGGGGGGGGAATCCCGAATTTCGACCTGGACGTGCGTACCGGCTTCGGCAACCGTATCTGGATCAACGTGTCGACGATCGTATTCGACAACCGGCGCACCGGCCGCCGGCTGTATGTGCGCCTTGCGCGCAATATCAGCCAGCAGCGCCGCAACGCGGAGTTGTACCGTCGCGCGCTGGAAGCAGCCCAGCAACTCGTGGCCTCGGCGGGCGATGAATCGCAGCACGCCCAGGTCGAGCCGCTTTCCGAACAGGAGCGGCGCATCCTGAAGTTCTTCGCCGAAGGGAACAACGCCAAGACCATCGCCCGCAAGCTGAGGATTTCCCCCCAGACGCTCCGCAACCACCTCCACCGCATCAACCTGAAGCTCCGCACCCACAATCGCCTCGAGGCGGTAACCCACGCCCAGCGGCGCGGGCTCATCGACTAGCGGCATGAGCTCTGCCGCTTCTTCTCGGCGCAGAGTCCACGCAGCGCAGATCCGCTCGAACCAGCGTTCCCACTAAGGCGGTGGCGAACCGAGGGCGTGGTCCCGAATGACGCATCCGCGCCGCGCCACGCCATGGTGTCGCGATGATGGGTGTTGACTTGGATGGTACGATCCTGCTATTGGCCCCAGCCTCGGAACCCGCCAATCTTCGCCCTGCCTGGGGTGGGCGTGCGTCATCGGTCTGGTCGGCAAGGTGATGATCGACGGCACCAGCCCGTACCGCTCGGCCCACCACACTTGAATGAGGGCCATAAAATGACTGCAGCATTACTCCTGAGCGTCCTACTGTCCGGTCTACTGCCCGGCACCGGTCCTGCCCAGACATCCTCAGCACCGGTGGACCAATGGCTGTCCTATGATGCCGCCACCAACACGGTCACCTTCGAGCTCATCGCCGGGCCCTTCACCTTCAACGGCCACCGTGACGGCGGAGCCACCCTGCTTGTCCCCTCCAAAGCGACGATTGTCATGAACTTCGTCAACAAGGACGGGACCCCACATAGTGCTATTGTGATTTCCGGCGATGGACCGATTCCGAACTCGCCGACCGATCCAGCAATCCCACGTGCTTATACCAACAAGGTACTTGAAGGCATGCCACAGGAGGCCAAGGACATAATGCGCTTTCCCGTGCCAGACAGCGGCACTTATCGGATTGTCTGTGGAGTGCCTGGCCACGGTCTTTCGGGAATGTGGATGTGGCTCAAGGTAGACCCGGCCGTGAAGCAACCTGCCTTCGGGCCTACAAAGGCTTGAGGCCAGTAAGGGTAGCCGTGGCGGTTGCGGGACACGCCGACCTGATCGCCGAACGGGCCGTACAACTTGGCGGGGTCGCTGAGGGTGCGGTTCCGGTTCTGGCGCAGCGCTCGCGGTTATCGCCCTATCCGTTGCGGATAGACTCAGGGGTAGACCACGTGAGGGCCCTCGCCGGCTCGCTCGCCGCCTTCGCTGCGAAGATGCGCTGCAGCATCTCCGAGGGGGAGCAGGCTGTGGATCCGGTCACTGTAGATATCCTCACGAAGGTCTCACCTGATATCGAGAAGCTGCTGTGGCTGGTCGAGGCCCACGCGCAAACCCGACGCTAACACCCAGGAGCAACATTGGGTGAGAGGAGATACAACGATGAGATCCATTACTACCGTTCCAGCGTCCGTCCCCGGCCCATCAGCTGGGGGAAGCAGCTGGCAGATCGACCCCGCGCACTCACACGTGGAGTTTGCCGTCAGGCACCTCATGATCTCGACTGTCAAAGGCGCCTTCGGCGATGTCCGGGGAACCGTCTGGGTGGATGAGTCCGATGCCAGGACTGTCCTGGTGGACGTCACAATCCAAGTCGCCAGCATCGACACGCGTCAGGAGCAACGCGACGCGCACCTCCGCTCTGCCGATTTCTTTGACGCAGCGCGCTTCCCGACCATCACCTTCCGCAGCCGGATGGTGGAGGGGAACCACCACGATAGCGAGTTTAGCCTGGTAGGAGATCTTACAATCCGCGGCGTCACTCGCGAAGTGGTTCTAGCTGTCTCGAATGAAGGCAGTTTGACCGACCCTTGGGGTGCAGAACGGGCTGGGTTTAGCGCCCAGGGGAAGATCGATCGCACCGACTTCGGGCTCACATGGAACCAGGTGCTGGAAGCCGGCGGGGTCGTCGTGGGGAATGAGGTGAAGATTTCGATTGAAGTGGAACTGGTCCGGCAGGTCAGGGAGGCCGCTGCATGATCGAAGCTCCCGCGAGCGCCCGGAGCTCTTGGCCGCGGTGCTGCCGGGAGTCCCCGAGGCGGTACGGGCGATCGAGAGCAACAACATCGGTGCAGTGGTGGTCCAGGACCGCGGACGAGTGGCCGGCATCGCGACCGACCGTGACCTCACCATTCGTGTCGTGGGCCAGGGTCTCGACCCGAAGACGACCACCCTGGCCGAGGTGATGACTACGACTGTCGTCACGCTCTCGCCGGACGATACCCAGGCCGATGCGATTCGACTGATGCAGCAACGCAGAGTCCGGCGGGATCCCCCTTTAGTGGAAGGAGAGCGGCTGGTCGGCATGGTGACCCTGGATGACCTGCTGCTCGATGAGGGGGCTCCACTCGAGGATCTTGCGACGATCGTTCAGGCTCAGCTCGGCGAAGGGGGCGCGTGCCGCACAGCTCCTGGAGATCGTTGGAGCCACGATCACCGAGAGCGTCAGCACCGGTCAAATGGAGGAAGTACAGCGCCAGCTTCCAGAGGGGGCATCGTCATCGGGTTCAGCTCGGAACGCTATGCTCAGTTTCTGACCTCGTGCCGTCACACGACGGTGGTTGAGGCGTAGCGGCTGTCGGACCCGATGAACGCCTCTGCCCACCGCGCATGGATCCTGGGTTGCCATCGATGGCTAAAGTACGGTGCCTCGGAGTACCAATGCCGCCACCGTGAAGTAGATCACGATGCCGGTGACATCGACGAGGGTCGCGACAAAGGGCGCCGAGGCACTGGCCGGGTCGAACCCGAGCCGCTTGAGCACGAACGGAAGCATGGCCCCGGTAACCGAGCCGAAGGCGACCACGCCGATGAGCGCGAGGCCCAAGGTGAGCGCAATCAGCCGATAGTGCTCGCCATAGTCGTACCATCCCAGATACTGCCACAGCAAGATGCGTCCTGCGCCCACTGCTCCCAGAATGACGCCGAGCGCAAGTCCGCTGGGGAGCTCTCGGGCGGCCACCTTCCACCAGTCTCGCAGGGTGACCTCCCGGAGCGCGAGCGCCCGGATGATGAGCGACGTGGCCTGAGCCCCGGAGTTGCCACCCGAGCTGATAATGAGCGGAATGAACAGGGCCAGCACCAGGGCGCGCTCGATCTCATGCTCGAAACGCCCCATCGCGGTGGCGGTGAACATCTCCCCAATGAACAACGCGGTGAGCCAACCGGCCCGCTTCCTCATCATCGCCCCGAACCCGACCTCGGTGTAGGGTTTATCCAGCGCTTCCAGTCCGCCGAACTTCTGTACATCCTCGGTCTCCTCGGCAACCATCACGTCGATCACATCATCCACTGTCACGATCCCCAGGATGCGCCCGGCTTGGTCCACGACCGGGAGGGCCAGCAGGTCGTACTTCGAGATGAGGCGCGCCACGACCTCGCGATCGGTAGCGGGGTCGACCGTGACCGGCTTGCCCGGGCTGCCGATTTCGGTGACCAGCTTGTTGCGGTCGCTGATGACGAGTTCCCGAAGCGACACCACGTGCCGGAGGTGGCTGTTCGCCGGCTCGACGACGTATATCTCATACACCGTCTCCTTCGCGCCACCCACGCTCTGGATGAGCCGCAGGGTCTCTTCGACGGTCCAGGTGGGCGGGACCCCCATGAACTCCGTGGTCATAATGCCGCCGGCCTGGTCGGGTCGATAGCGCAGCAGGAAGGTGAGGGCATCCTGAGCCGGTCTGCTGAGCGCCGGCAGCAGCCGCGCACGGTCCGGTTCGGGAAGGTCGCGAAACAGTGCCGCCTGCTGGTCGGCCGACATGGCATCGACGAGAGAGGCCGCCGTGCCGGTATCCAGGGACCCGATGATCGAGGCGCGGTCGTTCAGCTCCGGATCGTCGAGTATGTCTACGGCGACATCGAACGGGAGGGCCGCAAGGATGCGGCCTGAGGCTGGGGGGTGGAGGTCTGCCAGAGCTGCTGCGACATCGGCCGCGTGCATGCGGGCCGCAGCCCCGGCAAACGCGGCCGGATCGGAGATCAGGGTGGAGAGTTCAGGAGTGGCAGCCATGGTCTATCACCGGATGATGAAGGTCGTCGAACCTGCCGTGCTGGAGCATCGAGAAATGGATCTGATCTTGTCCCTGGCGGCGCGAACGGGTGAGTGGTCATGACCCGCCGGACTCGTCCGTTTCGCTCCATCCTGGTCCCTCTGGACGGCTCTCTCTTCGCCGAGCAGGCGCTCCCTTGGGCGCTGGCGATCGGGCGCGCTGCCAGGAGTAAGGTGCGGCTCGTTCGGGTCCATCAGAGCGCGGCGCTCCCCATCAGCGTGGAGGCGGCACGCTACTTCAACTCCATGGACCAGGCGGTCCGTAGGTCGGAGCGCAAATACCTCCGCGAGGTTGCCGGCCGATTACGCCGATCTGGGGGACCGGGGATCTCCTCCGCCTTACTCGCGGGACCGGTCACTGACACCCTGACCCAATACGTACATGACAGTCGAGCGGACCTCGTCGTGATGACCACGCACGGCCGCGGTCCCCTGCAGCGGGTCTGGCTCGGCAGTGTAGCCGACCACCTGATTCGCCACCTCCAGGTTCCGGTCCTCTTGATTCGGCCGCGGGAGCGCCCATTGACTGCCAAGCGTCCACCAGCCATCAAGCGGATGATGGTGCCGCTGGACGGCTCCTCTCTGGCCGAAGCGGCACTGACCCCCGCAGCAGCCCTCGCTCGCTTGCTTGATATAGAGGTGGTGCTGCTCGAGGTTGTAGCACCGCTGCTGGTGAATATCCCTCCGATGGGTCCGCCTTCAATCGGCTTCTACGAGCAGGGGTTGAAGCTGGTCCAGAGCGAGGCTGAAGAGTATCTCCAAGCCATCGCCAAGCGGCTCGACCAGGAAGGCCTGGCTGCAACCAGCAGGGTCGTGCTCGGGCCCGAGGCGGCTGGGACCATCCTGGAAGTGGCTCGGCACAGCAGGGTCGGGCTGGTGACGATCGCCACTCGGGGCCAGGGTGGTATTCGGCGCCTGGCTTTGGGCAGCGTCGCGGATAAGGTCGTGCGTGGAGCCGAGATTCCGGTCTTGGTGATCCGTCCTGCCAAGATTTCGTCGAAGACGCTCGCCCGACGTTGATTCAGGAAAGGAGGACCTCATGACCCCGGTGGATCGAGACCTGAGTGGGGACGTACTCGGGTTCAACCTGGATGCGGAGATGCGGACTGCTCGAGAGGAGCTCAAGGCGGGGCCGGCCCGGATTGCGCGGACCCTCGTCAAGGAGGGCCCCCTGCGGCTCACTTTGATCGGGCTCGGTCCAGGCGCCAGCATACGGCCGCATCAGGCGGATGCTCCGATTACCATTCACGTCCTGGAAGGCGAGATCCTCCTCGAAGCGGGGGGCGAGATACAGCGCTTAAGCCACGGCTCATTGGCGGCGCTCGATCGCGGTGTACGCCATGCCGTGAGCGCCCCCAAAGGCGCCTTCTTTCTCCTCACGCTGACGGGGCGACCGGGACCGAAAGAGCCTGCATGAAGGCAGCTTCAGAGTCTCTTCCCATCACCTTCACGCAGTCGGCGATAGCCTGGTGTTGCTCATGACCAGGCAGCTACGGAAGGAGCTTCTTGCAATGCGAGCACTCCGTGTCGGCACCGGATCCGAGTACCGTCTGTTTCAGGACGAACAGCGAATTGGCTGGGTGGACAGTACCTCGGTCAGCTTCCGAGGGTTTGCTACACGCGATGAAGCCGCCGAGGAGGCGGAGCGGCCTTTGGCCACACTGCTCCCGCCAACTCCCGAAGAGTCGACAGCCGGCGACTGGGGTTTTCAGATCGCGCTCCCTCCCAATGAGCGGATGGAGGTCTTCGCCCTCGCGCGCGCCCGCATCATGTGGCGTGCCCTCCAGGGCACCGGAATTCACCGGCGCATGCGGCAGTTCGCAGAGGGCCCGGCCCCGGTTTTAATCATCAGTGGCCATTAGCGCCGGCGAGATCGGTGCCGGTGCCCGATTTGCCGGGCCCGGAAGTCACGAGGATCTTATGGCAGTCGCCCCGTTCTCGATTCGGTCACCCAGCCACTTTTCCCTGGTTCACTGGCTCCTCGTCAGTGTCTGCGTCATCCCGCTCGACTACTTCACGGGACCTTATCTCGACTCGATGGTCCTGCTCTATCCCATTCCCGCAGCGATGGCAGCCTGGAGCGGGTCTCGCCGGTGGAGCCTTTCCCTCGCGGCGGCTCTGCCGCCGGTTCGGATGCTTATCTTTCACTATTGGGGCTGGCGGGCGCCCCCGCTGGAGGCGGTGCTCGACACCGGGTTGATCGTTCTCTGCTCCCTTGCAATCGCGCTTCTCATTTTCCATCTGCGGCGGCAAGCATTGACTCTTCGGGTTCTCGAGGGAATGCTGCCCATCTGCGGGTTTTGCAAGCGGATCCGGAACGGCAGGGCGTGGGAGTCGCTGGAAGGCTTCATCAGTAACCACTCGGAAGCACAGTTCTCCCATACATTTTGTCCTGAGTGCGGCGCCACGCACTATGCCGATTATATGGGGCCTTAGGCTGGTCCAAACCGCCTAGGGTGCAGCGTGGGTTTGAAGGTAATCCCGCAGAGCCACCGCGGCGTTGTGCTCGGTGTCGTGGGAGCTGAAGACCAAGGTAACCGGTCCCTGGCGCGCGGCCTTCCGTAAGGGCTGGAGTGAGTGTTCGTGCGCCTTGAGCTCGGTGAAATAGCGTCGCTGAAATTGGGGCCACTTCTCTGGATCATGCGCGAACCATTTCCGTAGCTCGGGGCTGGGGGCTACGTCCTTGAGCCACCCGTCCAGCGGGAGCTCGGTCTTCTTGATGCCCCGGGGCCAGAGTCGCTCCACCAGATATCGCGCACCATCGTCTTTGCTGGGTCGGTCGTAAGCTCGTTTGAGCTTGATCACGCCGTACTCCTCTCAGTTCAAAGCGGCCACTCGGCCGCTAGTGACCTTCGTGGGCTGGGCGACTGTCCTGGTCATTTCCAAGCAAGGCTAACCCACCCCGAATGAATAGATGGTGAAACCTTCGTGAAGCTCATCGGGACACCTTAGGTGCGAGGGCCGGTGGCGAAGCTGTATTTCTGTCTCGAAATATCCGGGCATACTGCGCACCTATAAGCAGGCTTCCCGCCAGAATGCCTGCGGCTCCGGCACGAGTGCCGGCCAGCGATGTCCGGACGGTCCCAGGCTGTGCGGGAACTCCTCAAAGTTGTTGAGGCGTAGTGCCCATAAATTCGCCCACAACGCCCTTGGGTTGGCGCGCCGATCGTGCTAAGTTATTGGCCCACAACATCCGGCGCCGTAGCCAAGTGGTAAGGCAGAGGTCTGCAAAACCTCCATTCGTCGGTTCGATTCCGACCGGCGCCTCTGTGAACCACAAGAACCTGGGCCTCCTGATCGGGGGCTTTTTTCTCGCCCGGGAAGATCTAGTCAAAAAGACAGGGAGTACAATGAATTTCTTCTTGCTCATCAGCGGCATCGGACTGGCATTCCTTGGAGGGAGCGCCGCCAAGATCGAGGCCCAGGCACCATTGCGGGCGGTGATCGTGGTGCGTCACGCGGAGAAGTCCGCCACCCCGAAGGAGAACCCTCCGCTCAGCCCGGCGGGGGAAGCCCGGGCCCGGGCCCTGCTGGAAACGCTTCGCGATGCCGGGCTCACCACCATCATCACGACCGATCAGCTGCGCACCCGGTTGACGGCCGCGCCGCTGCTTGAAGCCTTGCACCTTCAGGGGCAGATCGTTCCCAGAACGGAGAAGCCCGAGGCTGATGCCCAATCCATCGCGGCAGCTGTCCGAAAGGCCGGCGGCACGGTACTGGTCGTGAGCCATCAGCTCACAATCCCGCACCTCATCAGTTCCCTGGGCGGGCCGGTAATGCCGACGATGTGCGATGTCGAGTTCTCCAACCTCTACATCCTTGTCCCCGGCGGCGGGGAAGGGCTCCGGCTGATTCGAGGCCACTATGGAGCGCCCGATCCGCCCCATACGGCTGACTGCCAGGTCACCCCAGTCTCGCCGCCTTGAGCAATTTGCGACACCTTTATAACCTGGCTCGCCGGAGGAGCTGGGCATTGATTGCAACGATGACGGTGCTGAGGGACATGAGCACGGCACCGACAGCGGGAGACAGCACGATGCCTTGTCCTGCGAGCACGCCGGCCGCCAGCGGAATGGCGATGATGTTATAGCCCGCCGCCCACCACAGGTTCTGAATCATCTTTCGGTAAGTCGCGCGGCTCAGGCGAATGATCCGGGACACGTCGCGTGGATCGTTGCGCACCAACACGATGTCACCCGCCTCAACCGCGACGTTGGTGCCCGCACCAATGGCTATACCCACGTCCGCCGTCAGAAGGGCCGGCGCATCGTTCACTCCATCGCCAACCATGGCAACTCGCTTGCCCGAGTCTTTCAGCTCGGTGATCTTGCCCGCCTTCTGATCTGGCAACACCTCGGCAAAGACCTGGTCTATCTGGAGATCCGCTGCAACGGCTTGGGCAACCGCCCGGGAGTCACCCGTGAGCATCACAACTTCAATCTTCTCCTGGTGAAGCGCCTGGATGGCTTCCCTTGACTCAGGACGGATCACGTCGGCGACGGCAAAGGCCGCAAGTGCCGCGGCCTTCCCATTGGTCTCCTCGACCAAATAGACCACGGCCTGTCCGCGTTTCGCCGCCACTTCTGTGGCATCCCGAATCGAGTTCGGCAGCCGGACCGACCGGCTCCGAAGCAGCGCCGGGCCCCCCATGAGCAAATCCCTGCCTGCCACCCTAGCCTGCACCCCAATGCCAGGAACAGACTGAAAAGCATCTGCTCGAGGAATATCGAGGCGCCGTTCTCGCGCGCTTCTCACGATGCCCTGGGCGATCGTGTGCTCTGAATCGGCCTCAGCGGCGGCAGCCAGTCTCAGCGCGTCCACGTTCCCGAGCCCGTCAACTGTAGTTATGCCAACTACGCCGAACTCGCCCTCGGTGAGCGTGCCGGTCTTGTCGAACACCACAGTGGTCAGCGTGCGCGCCTCTTCCAGACCGCGCCGGTCCCTCACCAGGAGCCCACTACGCGCCCCCAATGTGGTGGAGATCGCGATGACCAGAGGGATCGCCAGGCCGAGCGCGTGCGGACAGGCGATGACCAGGGTTGTAACCAGCCTCTCGACGGCAAAGGCTGGATCCGCGCCGGCCACAAGCCACCCGACCAATGTGAGGGCTCCGGCACCCAGGGCCACAATCGTGAGCCAGAAGGCAGCCCGGTCGGCGAGTGCCTGCGCCCGTGACCGTGAGTTCTGGGCCTGTTCCACCAAGCGCATGATGCCGGCCAAGGCCGTGCGTTCCCCCGTCCCTGTGACTCGGACTCGAAGCGACCCAGATCCATTCACGGTTCCGGCAATCACTCGGTCTCGAGCCTTCTTGCCGACCGGCTGAGATTCACCCGTGATCATGGACTCATTCACCTCGCTGGCACCCTCCAGCACAGCTCCATCAGCTGGAATGCCGGCGCCAGGCCTGATGAGCACCATATCACCGTCCCGGAGCTCGCTGAGGGGAACGTCCTCAGTGTGGTCCCCGTGTACCCGAACCGCTGTGTTGGGCAGGAGCTTGGCCAGTTCCCCGAGTGCCCCCTGGGCCTGGGAGATCGACCGCATCTCGATCCAGTGGCCCAACAGCATGATCGTGACCAGAGTAGCCAACTCTTCCCAGAGCGGCATACCCGGATAGCCCAGGGTGACGGCCGCGCTGAAGACAAAGGCGACCGAGATGGCCAGTGCGATCAAGGTCATCATGCCGGGCAACCGGGCGCGTAGCTCGAGCCAGGCGCCCTGGATGAAGACCCATCCGCCGTAGAAGAACACAACGGTACCCAGCACCGGTGCTATCCAGCGGGCCCCGGGAACTGTGGGCGGGGTGTACCCCAATGCCCGGGGCAGCATGTGTCCCCAGACCAGCGTGGGAATGGTGAGCAGGAGGGTGATCCAGAACTTGTCTCGGAACATGGCGACGCTGTGCCCAGCGTGTTTGTCGTGGCCGCCGTGACTTCCCTGGCCGGCTACCGATGCTCCCTTGCCAAGCCCGACATGGTTCTTGGCAGCGGGATCGTGGTGCCCCGGGTGATCGTGTTCTCTGGGCCCAGAAACATGGGGTTCTGGATGCTCGCGGTAGCCAGCTTCCGCGGGAACGCCGGCCCCGGGTCCGGTGTGAGGCTGATGGTGTTTCATGTAATGCTCAACTGTCCGTGTATGTGTGTAGCCTACCATGGATAACGGACCAGGGTTTTACGAAGCTGCCTGGGATAAAGCTGCACAAGTCCAGGAATCTTGCCTCAGGCCCCGCGGTGACGTGGCTCATTGTCGCATACGCAAACCGGCCACAGACTTGGCTCCGGTGACTCCCTGATGACCACTCGCGCTGCTGACTCTCCCGAGACCGATAGCCCGCCTCCGTCATTGAAGCGGCCGCGGCGCTGGCTCCGGCGCGTCGGGATTGCGCTCACCGCTCTTCTCGTCATTGTGGTGACCCTGCTGGCGCTGCTGCAGCTCCCCCCCGTGGCCACCCTGGTCGTGCGCAAGCTGATGACCCTGGCACCACTCAACCCCGGCAACCGGCTCGAGGTGAGTCACGTTTCGGGCGACTTGCTGCATCGGCTCGTGCTCCAGGACGTCCGGCTCGTTCAGAACGGGCGCGAGCTCGCCCGATTGGACCGTGTCGTTGCCGGCTACCAGCTGCCCCGGCTTCGGCCACCGGTGAGTCGGCTGGACTCGCTGAGTATCACAGGCGGCAACATCACCATGAAGCGGCGCGACGGGCGATGGGACCTGATGGACGCGCTGCGCAAGTCGGCCGATACCACGAGCCGAGGCGGCGGCTTCCGCATCGATCGGCTGGTGGTCCGCGATCTGTCGGTCGCGGCGGAGCTGGCGGCTGATTCGGTTGCCCACGCCCGGGTGCAGGAGCTCACCGCCCGCGACCTCACCCTCGGCGATACCGCGCTGGTCACGATCGATCGGCTGCTCTTCGCGGTGCGTCCCCCGCAGAGCGACCGGTGGCTGGGCGTGACAACCCGCGGCCAGGTAACAGCCGACGAGCTCCGCCTCGATCCGCTCCGGGTTCACTCCGAGGCCAGTGACCTCGCCGGCCGGGTCGTCGTGCCCCGGAGCTTCCGTGATTCCCGCCTGCTCAACCGCCTCGACGTCCAGCTTGCCGCGCGGCCGCTCGCCCTGGCCGATCTGGCGACGCTGGTCCCCTCGGTGCCGCCCGAAGGCGAGCTGGTGATCGATGCCCGTGCCAACGGTAGCGGCGACCTGATCACCGCACACCTCGGCGCGACACTCGGCCGCAGCCGAATCAACGTAGATGCCGGCACCAGACTCCAGCGCGGACGGCCCACCTCCTACCGGGTGCACGGGAATGTCGTGGAGCTCGATCCTGTCCGGCTCAACACCTCGGCCCCGCCCGGCGAGGTGAACGCGCGGCTCGACGCGGAGACCAATGGACCGCTTTCGACGGCGGACGGCAGCATCCGTCTCCACGTCTTGCCGAGCCGGCTCGGCTCGGTAAACGTGCGACGCTTCGACCTGGTGGCGCTGCTCAGCGACGGCACCGCGGATCTCACACTCCGGGGCGCGCTCGACTCCGGCAGCGTGAGCGCGACCGGCCGCGCCCGGCTGTTCGACTCGATCCCGAGCTATCGGTTCTCCGGCAGTGCCGTGGACCTGCCGGGGACTGCCGCCCTGGCTCGGAGTCTGACCGGGTCCGATGGAAATCCCGCGCTCGCCGTCGGCTTCCGGATCAGCGGCACCGGCGCCTCTCCGGATTCGGCCAGCGGGCACGGACGGGTGGACCTGGCCGCCGTCCGCGATACCGGGGCGCGCCGGCCACTCGGAACTATCACGCTTCGGCTGGCCGCCGGCCGCATGGACATCCGGCCCGAGATTCTCGCCGGCGGCGGACGCATCACGGCCCGCGGTCGCGTCGCCCTGGGCGACACTTTGAGTTACCAGCTCAGCGACGGACGCATCGACCGGGTCGATCTCGGTGCCCTCGCCGGTGACACGGTTCTCGCCCCGCTTTCCGGGCGCTTCCGGCTCAGCGGCCGCGGCACCGCTCCCGCCGCGGCGCAGGTCTCGGCGGACTTCCACCTGGATGAGCTTCGCTATGGAGCGCGGCGAGTGAAACGGGTGGATGCCATCGCGCGACTCGACCGAGGCCGGCTCAGGCTCTCCGGGGAGGGGGCCGTACAGGGCGGGCGCCTGCTGCTCGAGCTGTTCGGCCGTCCATTCGACAGCACCGCCTCCTACGTGCTCCGGCGCGCCAGGCTGGAATCCGTGGACCTCGGCACCTTCTTCGGACGGCCCCAGCTCGCGGGACCGGTGACCCTCTCGCTCACTGGCGAGGCTCGGCTCCGCAGCGACTATCGCGCGGCGCGCGGCCAGGTCGCCATCGAGCCTTCGCAGGTCGGAGAGGTGAAGATCACCGGGGGAACGGCCGACCTCCGGCTCGCCCGAGACACCTTGACCTACGACGCGTCGCTCCGGACCAACGGCGGCGAGATCGCCGCTGCCGGCGACGGTACGCCAAGCGCCTCCACGCCGGTCTACCGGATCAGTCAGGGCCGAATGAGTGGGATCGAGCTCGGCGCACTGCTCGGCCGTCCCGACCTGCACACCGATCTGAACTCTACCTTCACCGCGGATGTCGTCCGCGTTTCAGCCGACAGCATGCAGGCTACGCTGGGAATCACCCTCCTGCCCTCTCGAATCAATCAGGCCGAGCTGAGCGATGGCTCGGTGGACGCACGGCTGGACGGCGGACAAGTCCAGGCGAAGGTTCGGGCCGCTGGGCCCGATGCCGCACTCGACGCCACAGTCGGGAGTGCGCCCTCGCTGAATAGCACCGCGCTCAGCGCCAACGGCGCGCTCCGGGTCGAGCACCTGGCGCGATGGACCGGACGGCCGGATGCGGACGGCCGAGTCGAATCGAAGTTCGCCCTGACTGTCGAATCCGACAGCGCCGGCCCGCGCAGCGTAGCAGGAACGCTGAACGCGATGGGCGGCGTCGGCGGGATCCGGGTGCCCGCGCTGGACCTGAAGCTGAGCCCGGTGGATGGACAGCTTCAGCTCGACACTCTCCTTCTCCGATCCAATGTCGCTCAGGTGGACGGCGCAGGCCGGGTGCAGCTCAGGCCCGGGCCGAATCCCGGCACGCTCAGGCTCAAGGGCTCCCTCGGTGATCTCGCACCCGTGGCGGCGCTAATGGGATCGGACACAGCCGGTGCGGACTCAGCTCGAATAAATCTGGCGATTGGCGGCCCGGCCTGGCGCTGGAAGCTGCAAGGCGGCGTTGAAGCGTTTGGGGTGGCGTTCGGCGGCAATCTCGCCGACCACATTTCACTCAAGACCAAAGCCACGCTCGACAGCACCCGGCTCGGCGCGCTCTCGGGAAATCTGAGTGTCACTGATGCTGCCTTCGGAAAGCTCTCGCTCCGAAGCCTCACCGCCTCCGGCAGCTACGACTCGACCCTGGCTCTCGACCTCAAGCTCAATATCGGCGACAGCGTGCGGCTCGCGACCCAGGTACGGGGGAGCGTATCCGCGGCTCGCGACACAGTTCGCGCCCAGCTCGGCCAGCTAACAGTCGAAGAGGGTGGACGCACCTGGGCCCTCCAGCGCCCGGTCGAGCTCGGCTTCGGACCGAGGGTCGAGGTCAACAACCTCGCGCTCCGCGCCGGCGATCGGAGCATCGTGGTGAACGGTGTGCTCGACCGGCACGGCACCAGTGACCTGAGCCTCGGCGTCAGGTCGCTCGAGCTGGGGACACTTCGGGCATCCGGACTGGTGCCGGTGGGCGGCCGCCTCGACGGGCGAATGCACCTGACCGGTCCCGCCGAAGACCCTCGGCTGCAGGGCGATATCAGTCTCGCCATCGAGTCGTCTGAAAAGCGTGACGTCGGCGCTGTGGGCACCAGGCTCGATTGGACCGGCGCTGGCCTCCGCGTGTTCAGCGCGGTCCAGCCGCTGCGCGGTGGGGCGCTCACAGTCGAGGGCAGCCTGCCGTATCGCTTCACTCTTGCGCCGCGTGACACCAGCGCCGCCATCGCGAGCGAGGCGCTCGCAGTCGACACCATCTCACTGGCGGTGCGGGCGGACAGTTTCGATCTATCAGTCATTCAGTCACTGTTGCCGCCCGATGTCGTCAAAGGACTGGGCGGAAGACTTGCCACCGACGCGCGGATCGGTGGGACCATCAAGACGCCGCGGGCAACCGGCGGGCTGAACCTGACGCGCGCGACTCTCGAGCTGCCGCCGATCGGTGTGACATATAAGGAAGGCGAGCTGGCCGGGCAGCTCCAGGGCGACGGGCTTCGGATCGAGAGGCTGCGGCTTCTCACCGGTAAGAAGGAGGAGTTGCTCGGCTCGGGCGAGATCCGGCTGACCCCCTTGAGTGATCCGGGACTCAAGCTGGCGGGAACGATGAACAATTTCCGGCTGGTCAACTCGGATCAGCTGCGCACCTCGGCCTCGGGCAAAGTGCAGGTCGGCGGGACCCTGCTCCACCCGGAGCTCACCGGCACGGTACAGCTCGGCAGGACCGATTTCTTCGTGGGTGCCGGGAGTGCCAAGGCGCAGATAGAAGAGGTGGAGCTCACGCCGGCGGAGCTGCGCCAGTTGGCGCGGGACTTCGGGCCCACCGTGCTCACGCAGTCGGAGAAGACGCCGGGGCTCATGGACCGGGTCAAAATGGATCTGGCCGTGCAGATGCCGGGTCAGGTGTGGATCCGGCGGAGCGGCAGCCCGAAGGCCAACATCGAGCTGATGGGCAAGATCCGGCTGACTCAGCAGCCGGGGCAGGAGATGCAGTTCTTCGGGCACGTGGAGCCAGTGCCCGACCGCGGCACGCTCGAGCTGAGCGGCAGGCAGTTTCGGCTGACCGAGGGCGACATCAACCTCGCCGGACCGATCGATTCCACCAAGCTCGACGTCACTGCATCCTACCAGGTGCCGACCCAGGGCAGCGGCGAAGACGAAGGCGTGATCATCGACGTGCAGGCCCGGGGACGGCTCGACAGCCTCGGGCTCGAGTTCACCTCCGACCCGAGCCTGAGTCAGGATGACATCCTGTCGTACATCGTCACCGGGCGACCCGCATCGGACAACCCGCTGTTCGAGGGCGGCGGCGGCGGCGGCGGCAACATGGGCGAGCAGGTGGCGCTTGGGACCCTCACCGGCGCCATCTCCAACGCAGCCGGCCAGAGTCTCGGTCTCGACGTGTTCCAGATTCGCCAGGAGCCGAGCCGCGGGCTCACGCTCACGGCGGGGCGCTACGTGGGTCCCCGCCTCTTCCTCGACATGCAGCTCCCGCTTCAGCTCGGTAGCCAGGCACGGCAGACGCCCGGCGCCAATCTCGGTCCTGGCTTCGAGCTGGAGTACACTCTGCAGCGCTGGCTCAGAAGCAGCATTCGCGGCGGGAGCCTCTCGCCAGGTCTCCTGTTCCGGGCGCGCCGTGCGTACTGAGCGCTGGGTCGCGTTCGCCGCCGCGGCCATGGTTTCCGTGTCTCGGCTCGCGGCCCAGGACGCGCTCAACCGGGTGGGGCCCAAGACCCAGGTCCGTGCGGTGGAGTTCCAGTTCGAGGACAAGTCGTCGCTCGAGGAGGACCAGCTTCGCTCGAAAATCGCGCTGACCGGCCAGGGCAGCATGGTCGGACTGCGCCGCACGCTCGGCTTCCTTCCTTTTGTACCCCCGGTCGGCGTACACCCCTTCAACCCGGTGGAGATGGGACGGGACGTAGTCCGGCTCCGCCACTACTATCAGCGGGCCGGCTTTCCCAAGGCCGACGTGGATTACGAGGCGAAGTACCAGGCCAAGTCGGACTTGGTGTCGGTTACCTATCGGATCGCCGAGGGACCGCCGCTGATAGTGGACTCCCTCTCCTTCGGGGGTATGGATACAGCGCTCACGTTGCCGACGGGGCTCGAGCGGAGTTGGCAGGAATTCGCCCGGCAACAGCACAAGGCAGTCCAGCGCGCGGGTGAGGACGAACGGCGGGCGCTCGCGGACAGCACGGTCCGATGGTTCCGCGCCCATGGATATCCGTTCGCCAACGCCCGGGTTGTGGCCCGAGTCGACAGCGTTGCCAACCGTGCGAGCCTCGCCGTCCAGGTGCGTCCCGGCGGCAGATACCGAATCGGACGCATTCAGGTCACTGGGACCAAGACCATTCCCGAGCATGAGATCGTCCGCCAGCTCTCGGTGCACGCTGGGCAATGGTTTGATGCGCAGGCGCTGGAGCAGGCCCGCCAGCAGCTCACCCAGATGGACATCGTTCGGCTCGCCTCGGTGGACGTGCCCCGAGACTCGGCCAGGGATACCAGTGTGGTGCTCATGCTCCGCATGGCCGAGAACCCACAGTACCTGATCAAGGGAGAAGGTGGGTACATCGCGTCAGGTGGGTTGACAGTGCAGGGCACGTGGGCGAATCGGAGCTGGCTGGGCGGCCTTCGTACACTGACCGTAGCCGCTACAGCACAGACCGGCGTAGCCGCGCTCGAGTATCCGGCGCAACAGTATTACCGGCTCAGCCTGAGCGCCTTTCAGCCCTATGTCGGCGATCGCCGGCTCTCGCTGGCAGGCGGACCGTTCATCGAGTACCGGAACGATCTCAGGGACCGGAGCTGGGCCACCGGGTTGGAGGGAGCGTTGGTCTGGGCCCCGGCGCCGCTCCGGTCGGTCTCGCTGGGCTACTCCATCTCGCATCGCCAGGTCTTCGACTACGGTCCGGGTTCCGATCTGCCGCCGGAGCAGTATCTGCCGGTGCTTCATCTGGCGGACCCGAGCACCGTCGGCACTCTGGAGCAGACCCAGAACCGGAACCTCATCTCTCTGGAGGGCAGCTACGGCCGGCTCGACCAGATCGCGAATCCACGCAAGGGGTACGTGATCCGCCCCCGGGTTACAACCACGCTGCCCTTCTTCAATACCAGTGAGTACGTCCTGCTGGATCTGGGCGCGACGGCGTATCTGCCGTTCAGCAGGGCCACCGGTCTGACCCTGCGGGCCGGCGTCGGACGCATCTATCCCTGGGGAAACAGCCTCGATGCTGCAGGCACGGAGTCACCCTTCCTGTCACTGCTCGAGCTGCGCGACGCCGCCTTCATGTCCGGCGGCACCCGCGACGTGCGCGGCTGGGGCTCGCTCCTGCTCGGGCCCAAGGTGCCCCAGGTGCAGCTGGAGCAGCAGGGTGACAGTACGGTGGTGGTATCCGATCGCTACACGCCCATCGGCGGACTGGCCCGGCTGCTGGCCAGCGCCGAGTTCCACTTTCCGATGCCGCTCCTGAACGAAGCCTTCCAGCCCTACTTCTTCTATGATGGAGGACGCATATGGACCCCGGACAGAGCCTTCGCGCTCAACGCGGGAGTCATCGACCAGGACCAGTTCTACCAGGGTGTGGGGTTCGGGATCGGATACGAGACCGTCGTCGGGGCGATTCAGGTCGCGCTTGGATACAAGCTCAACCCCTCGGCACTCGACCTCCGGGACCCGCAGGACGTGGCCGACGCGTTGCAGCGTGGCCTTCCGATTGAAGCGGCGCCGGCGTCGTCGTCGCGCCGCTGGCATCTGCACTTTTCGATCGGGGCGACGTTCTGAGGCAACTGCAGGAAACTCTTCACTTCTTCGGCGGCAGGACAAGAAAAAGGACCCTGCGATCAACAGGGTCCTCTGAACGTTTGCCGGTGCGGGGATTTACCGCGAGTAGTACTCGATGACCAGGGACGCCTCGCATTGCACCGGAATCTGCTCCCTTTCGGGGATCTCCCGAATACGGACCCTCCGGTTGTCCTTGTCCAGCTCCAGATAGGCCGGCGGCCGAGCCACTTCGAGCGGAGCGGTGAAGGCGACCATATCCCGGCTTCGCTGGGACAAGGCCACCACGTCACCCGGCTTGAGCCGGCGCGAGGGGCGGTCCACTTTCCGGCCGTTCACGGTGACGTGACCATGGGTAACCGCTTGCCGTGCGGCGTAGATGGTCCGGACAAAGCCGGCCCGCAACACCACGGCGTCCAGCCGGAGCTCGAGCAGCTGAAGCAGCCGAACCCCCGTGTTACCGGTCTGCCGGATGGCTTGGGCAAAGGCGTTTTGCAGCTGGCGCTCGCTCACATTGTACTGTGCCCTGAGACGCTGCTTCTCCACCAGCTGTTTCTTGTAGCCGCTGACTTTTCGGCGGGGCGAGGCACCGTGTTGCCCTGGCGGATTGGGACGGCGCTCCATGACTCTGGCCGCCTTGGGCGTGAGTGCAATGCCCAGCTGACGGGCCAGTTTGACTTTGGGTCCCCTACGATTCACGACAGCGTCTCCTCTGGATGGTTCAAGTACGCGCAGCCCACTAACCTATTGGCATAACACGATTCTGGGAAGGGGGTGGGAGTGTAACCGCCCCCACTGCGGAACCCCAAAATTGGAGGTAAGCTAGGGGTACCCACCTTCCTGAGGATAACCCCGTGAAGATGCTTCGCCTGGTTCCACTCCTGGGTCTCGTGTTGTTCTTGCCGCATCGAGCGGCCGCCCAGGCCCAGAACGTCGCCCCCCAGCTTCCGGGCTGCAGTTGGAAGTGCTACAGCGTGACCCTGCCGTACGGCCTGTATGTGAAAGAGGTCGTGGATGGCGGGAGCTATGTCGTGTTGGAAGACGGCAGCGTGTGGGAGATTCGCTTGC
>DASUVR010000139.1:0-44583 GCA_036378855.1 Gemmatimonadales bacterium
GGATCTACTTCGCGCGGCCCCGAAACCCATTGGCTGGATCCCTCACTCGTTTCACTCTCTCGGGATGAGGTGTTACCTCGCCGGGCTCACCCCTTCTCCACCGGCAGCCGCACCGCGTTTCCCCACTCGGTCCACGAGCCATCGTAATTCCGCACGTTGTCGAAGCCGAGCAGGTAGGTGAGTGCAAACCAGGTGTGCGACGACCGCTCGCCGATCCGGCAGTAGGCGATGGTCTCCGCGTTGGGGCGAAGACTGTTGTCCTGCTCGTACAGCTTCCGGAGCTCGCTCGCGGACCGGAATGTGTGCGTATCCGGATCGATCGCCTTGGCCCAGGGGACGCTTTTTGCGCCGGGAATATGCCCGCCCCTGAGGCAGCCTTCCTGCGGATACTCCGGCATGTGGGTCTTTTCTCCCCGGAATTCCTCGGGACTCCTGACATCCACCAGCTGACCCTTCTTCTTGAGATGGGCCAGCACGTCCTCCCGAAAGGCCCGGATCCGGGAGTCGTCCCGCTCTCCCACCGTGATGTTGCCCTCGCGGTACTTGGTCCGATCGGTTGACAGCGGACGGCCCTCATCGATCCAGCGGAGCCGGCCACCGTCCATGACCTTTACGTTCTTGACCCCGAAGAGCTGCAGGACCCAGAGCGCGTAGGTCGCCCACCAGTTGTTCTTGTCGCCATAGAAGACGATGGTGGTGTCATTGTCGATGCCCTTGGAGCGGAGCAGCTTCTGCAGCCGGTCGCGATCGATGTAGTCCCGGATCACCGGGTCGTTCAGGTCGTTGGTCCAGTCGATCTTCACCGCCCCGGGAATGTGCCCGGTGTCATAGAGCAGCAAATCCTCATTCGACTCGATCAGCCGTACCTTGGGATCCTCCAGGTGCTGCGCCACCCACTCGGTGGACACCAGCACCTCCGGATGAGCGTATCCTCGCTCCTCGATCGGAGTGACGGAGGGAGCGGTTTGCACCGGCGTCATAGCAGTCTCCTTGGTAAAAAGCTCGCGTGCTGCCTGTCAGAAATGGAACCGGCCGCTGACCTCGGAAGAGGTGCGGCCGGCGAGAAGTCCTGATCCTGTGCCACTGGTCAATCTCGGGCGCCGCCCCCTGCTCGCGTTGTTCGAGCGTTGCTACAGCAACAGGAGGACAGAGAGCGGAGCTGCCAGAGGACGGGGTTCACCCGAAGAAATTACGACCTGATCTGTCGGGATGTCAAATGCAGTTCCTTGGTCCAGCCCGGGACCAGGGGTGCCAGCAGCAGCAGGTAGAGGGCAAAGGCCAGGGCGGTCGACCGAAAGTCCAGGCCGGGCAGCACCTGTCCCACCAGTCCTACCGCCGTGGTGCACCACACGAGAGGGAGGAGAATCGTGGCCACAAACCGGCCCGGCTCGGCAACGCCGGCTTCCCGCACATTGAGCCGCAGCACCAGTGCGGCGAACACCAGGTGACCGGCAAAGGTAGCGGCAGCAACCGAGCCCAGGCCGTAGCCACTCGCAAGCGCCACGATCGAGAGCGCAAACGTGAGAACCAGCGCCGATCCCGCATACAGAGGGAGCCGCCGCTGCCGGCCGGCGGCCACTGCCCCGATCGAGGCCAGGTTCACCAGGCCCATGGCCACCCCCGAGAGGAGAAAGACTCGACCCGGCGCGATTGCCTCGCGATAGGTGGGCACCGCGTGCAGCACCAGCGGCCCCAGAGCGAGGCTCAATCCGCCCAGAAGCGGGGGCAACAGACGGGCATATGGCAACAAGGCCCGCTCGAGGTGAGACTGCAGTGCGGCTGCCGCTCCGTTGGAGCTGGTTTCTCCGTACACCTGAGGAAACACCACCGTGCGAACCACCATCGCCAATGCGGCCGCGACTGTGGTTACCGATCCGGCAAATGCGTAGTACCCGAGCATGGTCGAACCGCCCCAGATCGCCACGACCCAACGGTCTCCGGTCCCCAGCGCAATCCCCGCGGCCATACTGAGCACCACCGGCAAACCGATCTCCAGCATCCGCCGCACCCGCTTCGGATCGATGGTGGGCCGGAGCTCCAGCCAGCGTGACGCGGCAGCGATCCCCAGGAGGTTGGCCAGGGTGAGGCCCATGATTGCGCCCCCCAGGCCCCACACCGATGCCAGCGCGACGGCGCAGACCACATGCAGCACCGCAGTTCCGGACTCGAGCAGAGAGTACAGCCGGAGACTGCCGCGGACCCGGGTGCACACGAGAGCGTAGCCGAAGAGAGCTTCCGCCAGCCCGGCGGCAGCAAAGCCTCGGAGCACCACCCGGTTGGCCTGATCATCTACCAGAAACGAGATGGTAAGAGCGACTAGTGCGACACTACCCGACAACAGCAGCACGAAGCCGAGCGCCGCAGGCGCAAACGTACCCGGTACCGCAGGCGATCGTCCCTTTCTGCGCAGCAGCTCCAGCTCGAGGCCGCGGTAGACGCTGAGTCCGACCAGCGAGGAGTAGCGCATCACCAGTCGGAGCAGGGCCCACGTGCCGAACGCCGCCGGTCCGAGGAGCACGGCCAGCAGCACCCCTCGAATCGCCAGCATGACCTCCGCCGTTCCGCGGAACAGGGCGTAGCCCATGATCCTGCGGAGAACCCGGCGCTGAGTCGGCGGGACGGCGCGCTCGCCCGATCCGGCGAGGGGCAGGTTGGAAGTTGTCAGGAGGTCACCGGCCGCTGGGAGTGAACCGGGCGTAGGTGCGGCCAAGCAGCTGGGTGAAACGGATCTCTCCGATCAGCCGAGTTCCTGCGCCGGTCTTCTGCACGGTGCGCAGCGAGGGCGCGTTGGTTGGGGCCACCATCCGCCAACCCTCTCGGAACCCGCTCTCCCGCGCCAGCCGGAGCCGGCCCGACGCGAGGGCCGACCCGATTCCGCTGCTTCGCTCCGAGGGGAGAACGTAGAGGTTCAAGAGGTATGCGGCGCTGGATGGAAACTCGAGCGGGAGGGGCGACACCGCCACGTCGGGACCGAGATCGTCAGCCACCCAGGCGTAGCCGACCGGGGTTTCTCCCCGCCAGGCCACCAGGCAGCGACGGCCTCGAGCGGCCAACGCGCGGAAGCGCTGCAATTCCCGCCGACCCACCAGTGAGGAAAGCCGAGCCCACTCCGCGGCTGTCGGCTGGGTGATTCGCACTCCAGCTGGAGGAGGGAGATCCACCATCTGCTCCACCTGGTGAGCAAAGACCAGCAGGTGGCCGCGGCGAAAGATCCGGTGCAGGGAGCGGCTGGCTGCCGCCTTCCAGGCGCCGGTCCATCCTTCATGCCGGTACGCCAGCAGGGCGTCGCCGGGGAGCGTTTTCAGGTCGAGCCAGTACGCGCCGAGGCGGCTCATCGGGCCAGACTGATCTCGATCGGGACCGGAGCACTCAGACTTCGGGACCAGCTCCGCATCCAGGACAGGACCTTGAGCCGGCCCACGGTGCCCACCACCCGGCTCGGAGCCACACTCGCGACCGTTCGGATGGAGACGAAGTTGTTCCGATGAATGATGATCCAGCTGCGGTGGAAGCCTCGCTCCCGGCACAGCTCCAGACCGCGACTGAGCAGCGCGGCGCCCAGCCCTTCACTGCGCTCGCTCCGGGCCACTTCGATTTGCCAGACATAGACAGTGTCGGCCGGAAGCGAGAGGTCATAGCTCTCATGCCGGCTCTCGATGGCGGGCGAAAACCAGACATAACCCACCGCCTGCCGGCGCTTCCAGGCAATGAGGCAGATCCGCCCCGCTTCACTCGCCTGGGCAAACTGTTGCGGCCTCCGGCTCCGGCCCATGTTACCCAGGAGCGTCCAGTCGGGTCCGGTGAAAGGCCTGATATCCACCTCCGGTGGAAGCTCTGCATTCACCAGCCGGTGGAGGTCGGTCTCGATCAGGAAACGGCGCGCGTAGCCGCCCAGACGGCCCAGCGTTCGGCGGCGCATTTCCTGTTTGAGGCCGGCCCAGCCGCCGGTCCGCCAGGCGCGGAGAGCGTCGCCCGGAAAACTTTTCATGTCCTGAATGTATTTCGCGAGGTTCATTCGCCGGCGTACACCCGTAGATCTGCTCCGCTCTCGGCCAGCACCGGTTGCTGAGCGAATGCTTGCCGCACAGCATCGGAGCCCACCCACACGGCGGCCACCAGCGAGAGAGGATCGGGAATGGGACTGAGCCCCCAGCCTCGTTTGAACTGCTGCAGACCGTCGTGAACGAATGGGCCGGTGCGTCCCGCATCGAAAACCCGGTAGCCCTGGGCCCGGGCCCATTCGATGGTGAGGGCAAAAACCGCAAAGCCCGCCTTTTGGCGCATCAAGCTCGGATCTCCTTCGCGGACTCCTGAAATCGCTCCCCACAGCGTGTCGCCCCGGGGTACCGTGCATATGCCCGAGAGACGCTCGCCCTGCCGGGTGATGAAGTGCAGCACGCCCACCCGAGAGAATTCATCCATCAGTTGCTGCGAAGGGATCCAGGCCCCGGACCCATGCCGAGCCAGCGCTTGAGGCCGGACCATGGTCTCGAAGAACTCCTTCCAGTCGGCCGCCGAGCCTGCTTGCTGCAGCTCGAAGTTCTGCCGCTTCATCCTGCGCAGGTTCTCCCGCAGGCCGTGGCTGCAGTCTTTGGGCGGCAGTTGCGCCAGCTCGCCTTGCCATCTGACTGACTGGGGCACGATGACCCATCCGGCCCGGCGGAACCGGGGTGCCATCCAGCGGTGCACCTCGGCCAGGACGATGTCTGCTGCAGCACCCTCGGTCACGGCTGCCGGGCTCCAAAGTGCGCGCCGCATCTCCCGGACTGGCGGGGGTAGCTCGCCCAGGACTCTGCTACCGATGGGACGCAGCAACTTCTCCCGACCGACCTCGATGAGGCTGATCGAATTCCCGGCCACATGGACCTGCCGCCGCCGCACGTCGCCGGTCAGCTGCAACGGCAGGGCCATGCTGCGGTGGGCCAGGACCGGAGCCCGTCCCCACCGCGAAGTGTACGTGGGGACCAGCAACCGCTCCTCAACCAGACTGACCAGTGATCGAGTATGACTCACCCCGCGATTGCCTCCTCGGCTTCGTCGAGGACGATGGAACAAGGCAGCGCGGCCGGAGCCATCGGGGCGCTGCCGAGGCCCAGCATGGTGCGGGCGCGAGCAGGTGACGCCAGAGTCCGCCCGAAGGTCTCCGCCAGCAACGCCAGCCGGTCCATCAAACCGCCGTTTGTGGCCAGCTCGCTGCGATCGTACACCAGGTGAATGTTGTCTTCCAGGCCAACCCGGCAATGGCCGCCCATGGCCAGAGCCAGGGTGTTCATCGGGAGCTGGAACAGCCCGATACCGGCCGCGGACCAGACTGAGTTGGGAGGAAGATCCTCCACCATGTTCGAGAGGTGGCGGGCGGTTGCCGGCACCGAATAACGGGACCCCAGCAGCAGATTGAAATACCACGGGCCCCGCCCCAGCATGCCCTTGCTCATGAGAAACTTGGCCGCGTTGATCATGCCGAAATCGAAGCACTCCAGCTCCGGCTTGATGCCGTGATTCACCATCTTCTCCGCCAGCGCGATCACCATGTCGGGTGAGTTCTGGCTGGTGCCCGTAGGGAAATCGAGCGACGTCATCGTGAGGCTAGCCAGATCGGGCCGGGCCAAGCCGCTGAGCTCGAGAACCTCGCTTCGGCGCTCGAATTCGGGAAAGTTCCTGCCGCTGCAGCTCACGCAGATGATGGCGTCCTCGGAGTGGCTCCGGATTCCTCGAATCATCTTCTCGTAGATCTCGCCCCGGTAGCTCGGAGTTCCATCCTCTTCTCGTGCGTGCAGGTGCACGATGGCAGCTCCGAGATCGAGGGCACGACAGGAATCTTCGATGACTTCCTCGGGCGAGATCGGAACATGGGGCGTCATCGCCTTGGTCGGGATCATCCCGGTCGGACAGAAGTTGACGATCAGCTCGGGGTAAGGCGTCAGCGGAAACGGCTTCATGGCATGTCTCTGCCGAAGGGGGTGGGAATGGGAGCGGGCATCGGTTGAATCCGCTGGCGGACTTCTTCCATTTCGCGGCCACTGCGGACTTCCTGGGCCGCCTTCTTCAGCGTGCCGCTCCACTGAGCCAGAAACGGCACGGGATCGGCCGGGGACCATACTGCATCGATCCAGGGCCCGGTGTAGCCACGAAGGAATTTCTGCCAATTCCAGTCAGGGCCGCGCTCCTGCACCGCGGTGTACAACAGGTCCGCGTGCAGGTGCAGCCAGGTGCCCCGCCAGCCGTTGGAGGAGGCACTCACCCGCTGGCGCCGGGCGTGCTCCTGCCAGATCAGGAGCGGATAGTTGACCCCGCAGCGGGTTGCCAGCGCGTGGCTGAGATAACAGCGCCCGTTGATCTCCATCAGCTTGAAACGGCCACCCCGCGGATCGCGCTTGTACTCCGCGCTGGCAACACCCCGCCAGCCGATGCGCCGCAGCAGCTCGATGGTGGGCTCGCGCAGCTCCGGGACGGTCGCCGGCTCGGCGGCCCGCGCCACCCCGAAGAACGAAGGCGCCTTCCTCAATTTTCGGAAGCCGAATTCGGCAGCCGGTTGACCCTGCCGGTCCAGATACACGGTGTAGTTGTAGAACTCGTCATCCGGGCCCGGCACCAGATCGAACACGTCGGCGGCAAGGCCGGCTCGCTCGATCTGGTCGATCGCGGCAACCAGCTCCAAGGGGCTCCGGACAACGATCAGCTTCTTGCCCAAACGCTCCCAGAAGGCCGCGCTCACCTGCGGCTTTACCACCACCGGATAGCTGATATCGGTTCGCTGGGCGGTCACTCGAGAGGCGGGGCCGTAGCAACGCGGCACCGCAACGCCTGCTTCACCGGCCAGCCGGTAGGTGTTCGGCTTCACCACCACCCGTCGGACAACCTCGGGTTCGGGGACCGAAAGCGGATACCACCGGGAGAGCAGCTCCCGGTGCTCCGCCAGGGCGGTAAGGGCGTAGTCATTGGTGGGGATCAGAGCCCAGCCGCGCCACTCGCTCGCGCGATCCTGCAGCAGGTCGATGAGCCCGTCGGGCCGGCGGTGCAGGTCGAAAACCCGATGCGCCTCGTGGGCGTAGCGGGAGTGATGCGCGATGTCGTGAGGCTTGGTCAGCACCACAGCCGTGCGCACGCCCGCACGCGCCAGACTTCGGAGTGCGCTCACGCCATTGGCGTAGCCGCCGATGACAACAGCACCCGGTGTGGTCAACTCAGCGGCTCGACCACGCGAAACTTGGCCTGCGGACCGGTCGGGAGCCGGTCCACGAATTCGACGTCGGCTTCGAGAAAAGATGCCACGTTGTAGCGCAGCGCGGTGCGGACCTGGGATGTGACCAGACTGCGGTCGGCCGCCGATTCCAGTATGGCCCGGACCCTCACTCTGGCCTGATCCAGCTGGCTCACCTGGTAGCGCAGCAGCCCGGGGATCTGCTCGATGGCGCAGGTCAGCGCGTAGGGAGAGATCCGAAGTCCACCTCGCATCACCAGCACATCCGATATCCGGCCGGTCACCAGCCCGAGCAGCGGCATGGGACATCCGCAGCTACAGCGGTCGGCTCGCAGACTGCCCCGATCCCCGGTACGGTAGCGAAGCAGGGGCATGGCCCGGTTCACCAGGACCGTGGCCACCAGATCGCCCTCCACTCCGTCGGGGAGGATCCGGCCGGAGTCGTCCACCGCCTCGAGGTGCACCACATCGGAGTTGATGTGCCGGTTGCCGGCCGGGCACTCCCATGCGATTTCCTTGGTTTCCGAGGTCCCGTACACGTCGTACACCGGCGCGTGGAATGCGGCCGAGATCTCGGTACGCGCTCCGCCCTGCAGCAGCTCGCCGCTGGTGAAGACGGCGCGAACTCTCACCTTCTCCCCTTGGCTATGCAGGAGTCGTCCCGCCTCTTGCAGAGCCGAGGGCAGCCCATACACCACGTCGGGCCTGAAGCTCTGGAGTGCGGCCACCAGCGATGCCGTCGGCTGAAATACGCTGATCCGCCGCCAGCGTTCCCAGCTGGGCATCATCGAGCCCTGACCTGCCGGCGTAGTATCCAGCAGGGCAACCCGGTCGGTCACCCGAACTCCGCACGCCGCTCGGGCTCGCAGCTTTATCAGATATTTGAGCCGCGCCCATGCGCGGGCCTCGTAGTACACCCGGAACGGCTCACCGGTCGAGCCTGACGATGACGAGGAGTACCATTCCCGGTTCAACCGCCCGCCATCGAACTTTTTCAGGCCGGCGCGTCTGAGCTCGGCCTTGGACACCAGCGGAAGCGCCGCCAGGGCGCGATAAGGCTCGCGCTGCAGCACCGGGTCCGCCCATTCGATGCCGGCCGACTGAAGCCGTCGCCCATAGAAGGTGTTGTTCCGCGCCACGTGAAAGAGCAGCCGGCTGAGCCGGTCCCGGGCGACGGAAGCGATCCAGTCCGGCTCCTGCCGCAGCATGCCGAACGTGCTGGGCCCGTCCACCGCCAGCCAGAACAGAGGCGGCCGGCTCATACCGTGCTCACCGCGGTGGCCCGCGCTGTCCGCAATACGGCCGGTGCGGTCATCCTGTGCCCCAGAGCCTCGTACACGGCGAGATACCGCGTGGTGGCCTGGGACCACTCCAGGTCTGCCTCCGCCTTGGCCCGGTTTCGGATGCTCATCAGTTGCCGGAGCTCCGGGTCCTGGCCCAGGTACTGAATGGCCCGCGCCAGCGCGAGCGGCTGGCCGGGATCGATCAACAGACCATTGACGCCGTGTTCCACCAGCTCCGGGATGCCACCCACCGTACTGCCCACCACGGGGAGGCCAGAGGCCAGCGCCTCGGCGAACACATTGCCGAAAGCTTCCGCCGACGAGGGAAGAGTGAAGAGGTCGGCCGCACGGTAGCGCTCGGCGACAGCCTTGCGATCGAGCGACCCGGTAAAGCGGATCGCCGAGCCCACCCCCAGACTCGCAGCCAGCCGCTTCAGCTTCTCACGGTCAGGACCATCACCCACGACCTCTAGCGCAAAGTGCCCTCGAGGCAGCAGTGCAAACGCGCGAATGAGCTCCCCCAAACCCTTGCGCTCGACCAACCGAGCCACGGCAAGGCATTGGATGAGACCATTGCCCCGAGCGCGACGTGCCCCTGCGCCTGCCGCAGGGTGGAAGAGCTCGAGATCGACCCCGTTCGGGATCACCGTGTATCCCAGAGTGGGAAGGGTACGCTGGGCCAGTTGGCCGAGACTGTCGCACACCGCAACAACCCTGCTCGCCCGACGCCAGATCCAGCGGGTGAGCGGTGCGAGCAACCGGTGCATCTGCTGCATCGAACGGTGGTATGGGTCATAGCCGGGAACGTCCGAGCCGCGCAGCGAAAGCACGACTGGGGTTCCTCGAGGCGCGGCGAATGGCAGCAGCGCGCCAGTGGGAAGCGAGAAGAAGACGTGAACCGCGTCGTACTCCAGGGTACGAACCAGCCGGCGCACCAGAGGAAACGCATGGAGCAGGTAACTCGCGGCGCCGAGCATGCCGGCCTCGTGCACTCCAACGCGCCGGCTCGGCACCCGATAGATCCGGAGTCTGCCCTGCTCTTCCAGCTCGGCTGAGCCTGGCGGGGCGGATTTCCCGTCCGAGCAGCCCGAGGTGACCACATCTACGTTCACGCCGCGAGTCACCAGACCATTGGCCAGCGCGGCCGTCGCTACCCCAGCGCCGCCACCCAGCGGGGGGTACTCGTAGTTCAGGATCAGGACCCGCATCTCGAGCTGCTCCAGGGGGAGAGAGACGAGCGGTACCTTGCCCATCCGCCATTAGCGGCGGGCTACATCCAGTGTGTCGGAAATGCGAAGAAGTGCGCGGCGTCCGGGGGGCAAGAGGCAAGCCAGCCTCAGATCCTATGTGCTGACTACTGCAGGATTTGTCTCGGCCAGCCCAAGCTGTTGCTGGACGAACTGTTTGGCGGGTCTTTCAGAGGTGATTGGGCCCGGCTGGCGTGTGGTCCGGCTCCCCGTCCTGTAGCGGCCCGGCTACAAGGAATTGGTAGCGGCGGTCACATTTGAAACAGGTAGCTGAGCTTGAGGAAAAATCCATCTTCCGCGCGTTGGAGCGTGGATTGCCCCATCTCGGTCGGATCTCTGAGTGTGCTGCCGTACCCGGCAAAGAGTACGGTTCCCGGGGTAGGCTGGTAGGAGAACAGAAAATCACCCCGGAAGGAGCGGTGGCCAAAGGGACGGGTGCGGGTGTACAGGTTGGTTATGGGATCGAACACCAGAATCGGAGCGTTGGTTCGAGACTCGTCCCGCAAGGAGTCGCGCCGTTCGGTGGTGTACTCGCCCACCACCCGAAGAAAGATCGGCCGGGAGAGCTGATATTCGATCTTGACCCGCGGACTTCTCCAGATACTCACCGTGCTGCCGTCAGTCCGCCGGCCTACGAACTGGAGGTGGTACTCTCCATTTACCCGGAGCTGGTCGGTGGGCCGCCAATCGAGGACCAGGTCGAGCCAGGTGATGTCGGCACTGGCCCATTCGTAGAAGTTTTCGTCGTGACCCCAGAGAAAGAAAATGTTTCCCGAGAAATGGGAGAACTCCGGCGAGTCGAGTGAAAGCACGTAATCGAGGTTGGGGATGGTCGGTTGGCCGGTGAACGGAATCGTGTCCAGCCCGCCGGCGCCAGCGGGCACCTCCAGAGCGTAATCGGCGTAGAGATCGGCCGGGTACCCGAACGACTCCGTCAGCACCGAGGCCCCGAACTGCCAGCCTCCGCCGAACCGGGTGTTGGTGTTGAAGTGCAGCTTCTTGTCCTGAATCCCTCCGCCGTTCACAAACTTCTGATATTCCCAGGTTCCGTCCAGCGCCACGTCTCCGGTAAAGCTTTCGAACCAGCTCCCCTGTTTGCCGTAGGCAGTGATGCTGTGATCCAGATTCGTATGCACGATGCCGGCCCGCTGAATGAATCCGCTGGCGGCGCGGAAATCATTGGCCACGCCGGCAAAGGTGTAGCGCGCTCCGAAGGTGCGGCCGTTTCGGGCCAGCCGGGAGGACCAGAGCGGCCCGGTTTCGGTCACGCCTCCAACCCGGGTGCGGCTGCCCGCCACCTGAAGCTGGGCACTGTAGATGTCGCCCATGACCAGTCGGGTATCGACCCCGGCCACCCGGTTGTAGTCGCGACCTACGACCTTGTCGGTGTACACCACGCCGAGCCGCGACTGCGAGCCGACATCGCGTTGAATTCGGAGCAGGTTGTACAGCGGATGATCCTCACCGGTGGGAGAAACGGCAGGATCGTCCAGCGCCGAGAGCACCGCCAGGTCGGTTCCGAACGCCTTTCCGGTGAGCTTGGCGGCCACAACCGGCTGCACGATCCGCCTGGTGTAGATCAGGTTGCTGGGCGTGGAGAATTGCTCGATTGCCTCTAGAAAAAACGGTCGCTTCTCCTGAAAGAAGAGCTCGTTGCGCGGGTCGAACACAAACTGTTGGGCGTCGGATTCAATCTGGGAGAAATCCGGGTTGGCGGTTCCGTTGAGCGTCAGGTTGTTGGTAACCCCCCAACGGACGGTGCCACCCAGCTCCGGGCTGCCGCCGCTATAGCTCCACCCGCCGGTTCCGTCGGCTCCGGTGGTTCTTGAGGTCAGAGATGGGGTGAAGTCGAGCACCACCCCGCGCCGCAGGTCGGTGAGACCTACGAGCTTGCCCGACTGGCGAAGGAAGGAGGCGCTGGCCCGCTTGGCCGGCGTCCAGCTGTCCTCCCGGCCCGAATGCTGGACCAGCCGCACAACGTTGATGCCCCAGACCTGCTCCTGTTTGGGCTGGAAGCGGATGCTCTTGAAGGGAATCCGGATCTCGATCTCGTATCCGTACTCGGTAACATGGCCCTTGGATTCGAACACATAGTCAGGGCTGAGGTCTGCCTGCTCCCGCTTTACCACAGCGCTGTTGAAGCCGTTTCCGCTGACCGACCCGGTCTCTACCAGCGCCCCGTCAGATTGAACTCCGAGGGGATTCACCGCAAAGACCAGCGCCTGGCGGCTGTCGTTGAAGGTGCTGAGCAGGATCTGGATGTAATCGTCCGCCGCGATCTTATCCCGATCCGCCAGCGTGGCGTGCACCGGCCCATGCGCCTCGAAGGCACGCACGCCGAAGTGGATCGCGGTGGGAGAGTACCAGACCAGCACCTGGGTGGTATCCGCGGCCGGGATTCCATCCGTGGGAGAGAACTGGGAGAAACCGGTCAGCACCGCCGACTCGCCCCACACGGCCTCCGTCAGCTTCCCGTCCACCGACAGGTCGGCCTCCAGCCGGGGGATCCGTACCTCCACCTGCCCCGCCCGGCCGCTGTACACGGCAGGCGGATCGGTCATTGTCCAGGTGGTGAGGAGGGCTAGCGCCAGCAGCATGGTTAGTACCCGTTACGGCAACGACACGCCTGCGGTTTCGAACCGTACCATCTCCCACGATACAGTTGGCATAGCTTCTGGCACATACCGGGCATTCCGGAAGCGGTGGCCTCGTCGACCGTGGCGGCAAAGACCACTGCTTCCACCAGCCCGAACCCGGCAAGAGCTCTTCTCCCAGCGCCATGAGGAACCCGGCGCCGGCAACCGAGGCAATATTGCGGTTAAGTCCCAGCCAGACGAGCGCCGGCCGAATCACTGCCCGGCGTTGCGCGCCAGAGCATCGGGAAGATCCGCTACGACGTAGGCCATCACCGCCAGCGCGGCCACGCAGCGCGCCAGCTCGGCCGGGTCCAGCTTGTCCAGAGTGTCGCCCTGGCTGTGATGGAACCAGAAATACTTGCTGCGCTCCACGTCGAGACCCATGCCCGGGACGCCCCGCTCCACCAGTGGAGCGATGTCCGCCTCCGGCGAGTCCGGCTCCTTGCTGATATCGCCCGCGCCGATCCGCGCCAGCAAAGGACGGATTTCCTGCACTCGCGCCAGCGCGGCATCGCTGCCGCTGAACCTGAATCCATGGGGACTGAACGTCCCGTTGTCCGATTCAATGGCGAGCGTGTGGTTCTCCAGCTCGGCGGCGTGCCTGTCCCGATAAGCCAGAGCGCCTCGCCCGCCATTCTCCTCGTTGGTCCAGAGCACCACCCGGATGGTCCGCCGAGGCTTGAGTCCCAGGACCTGGATCAGCCTCACCGCTTCCCAGGCGGCAACCGCTCCCCCGCCATCATCCATGGCGCCCTGTCCCACGTCCCAGGAGTCAATGTGTCCCCCCAGCACCACCACCTCGTCCGGCCGCTCGGCCCCCGGCAGCTCGGCCACCACATTGCGCGACCGGGCATCCGGCAGCGTGCGGGAGCCCATGGTCAAGCGGACCACCACCCGCTCGCCCCGGTCCTGGAATCGATGCAGCATGGCGGCATCCTCGGTACTCACGGCGGCCACGGGGATCTGGGCGACAGTGGAGTCGTAGCGCATGGTGCCGGTGTGCGGGCTGCGGATGGAAAAGGAAGCGATCGAGCGGACCAGGCAGGCCACCGCGCCTGCCTGTGCCGCTGCCGACGCGCCTTGCACCCGGTACTTGACGGTTTCTCGGTAGCTGGTAAACGGCGCGTCGAACAGCACAATCTTGCCCCGCGCCTTCGCTGCCTGGGCCTGGAGATCGTCGAAGCTGCTGACCACCAGCACTGGAGCGGTGATGCCTGATGCCGGCGTCGGCACGCTTCCACCCAATCCCAGCATTGCCAGAGCTGCCTTGCGTGGCTGGATCAGCCAGGCGGACTCGGAGCCCCGCACCCAGTGGGGCACCATCACCGGTTCGCCCCGTACCTGCGTCAGCCCATCGGATTTCATCTGCGCCAGAATCCAGTCGATGGCCGCCTCGAGACTGGCTGACCCACTGAAGCGGGAACCAAAACGATCCACCAGCTCGCCCAGGCGCCGGTAGGCCGCGCTATCCCGGGTTGCCGCCCGGATCAGGCTGTCTGCGGCCGGACCGTACGTTTCCGCCAGCGTGCCTTTCGGTCGATCTGACGTCGGGCTTTGGGCGCGAAGCAGATCAGTCTCGGTGAGCAATACGGAGAGCAGAACCAGGAGCAGGCCAGTGTGCCGCATGGTCGACCTACGTAAGGATGAGTGGGCCCTGCTTATATTCCTCAAAGGCCCCTCGCGGGGCAACCTCAATGCAGGAGCAGCAATGTTGAAGCAACTGTTAATGACGATTGGCACGGCGGTCTTGCTGGGCAGCTCGAGCTTAGCGGCGCAGGCAAAGCCCGCACACTCGAAGGAGCCTGTCTCAGCCGGCCGACCGCTGAGCCAGTGGATTGCCGACCTCAAGGCCGCCGCGCCGCAGACTCGCAACGCCGCGGCGTACGAGATTGCGGGCATGGGGCCGCAAGCCGCGGGAGCCGTTCCCGCGCTGATCCAGGCTCTGGACGATCCGGCGCCTTCGGTCCGCTTTCCCGTCACTGTTGCATTGATGGAGATCGGACCAGCCGCCAAAGCCGCGGTGCCCCGCCTGCAGCAGATGGTGGACGAGGAGCTCAACGATGAGATTGCCGCCTCCGCTCGCCGTGCGCTGAAGCGAATCGATCCCGCCGCCGTTCCGACTCAGTAGCCTGATTGTTGGCGCTTAGGGGAGAAGAAGGACTTTGCCCTTCGTCTCCCTGCCCTCCAGTGCCCGGTGAGCTGCCGCGGCATCGGCCAGGGGGTAGGTCCGATCGATCCGCACCTGCAGCTTCCCTGCTTCCAACCAGGCAAAGAGGTCCCCGGCCCGGGTGAGCAACTCACTCGAGCTCGCGGTGTAGTGCGTCAGCGTGGGACGGGTGAGATACAGCGATCCCTTGGTATTGAGAACCTGGGGATCTACCGGGGGCACCGGACCGCTCGACTGACCGAAAAGCACGAGCATACCCCGCGGAGCCAGGCTGTTCAGGCTGCCTTCGAAGGTGGTTTTCCCAACCGAGTCGTACACTACACTCACCCCACGGCCGCCGGTTAATCTCCGGGCCTCGGATACGAAGTCCTGCCTGGTATACAGCACCACGTGCTCGGCGCCGGCCTGGGTTGCCAGGGCGGCCTTTTCGTCGGTCGACACCGTGCCGATCACGCGGGCACCCCGTGCCTTGGCTATCTGACACAGCAGCAACCCTACCCCGCCGGCGGCAGCATGAATCAGGCACCAGGAGCCTTGGGCCAGAGGGTAGGTCGAGGTGGCAAGGTAGTGAGCGGTGAGTCCTTGAAGCAGCACGGCCGCGGCGACGCTGGTTTCTACCTCATCGGGAACGGGCACCAGTTTATCGACGGGAACCCGGGCGAGCTCGGCATATGAGCCCCGCAGGCTGGTGGAGGCCACCCGGTCGCCCGGTTTGACGCCGGACACATCGCGGGCCACCGAGACGACCCGTCCGGCACCTTCCCCACCCGGAGTAAACGGCAGGGGTGAGCGATAGAGGCCGGTGCGCTGATAGACCTCGATGAAGTTGAGACCAATAGCCTCGAGCCGGACCACGGCCTCGCCCGGCCCAGGTTGGGGGTCGGGCACTTCCTCCAGCCGGAGGACCTCCGGACCGCCGGTTTCATGGATCTGGATAGCCTTCACTCGACCTCCAATACTGCCGCCACTTCGACAGCCACGTTGAACGGTAGCGAGCCCGCCCCCACAGCGAACCGGGCGTGCTGGCCGACGGCCGCGCCGAATACCTCGACCAGGAGGTCCGAGGCCCCGTTGGCCACCAGCGGGTGATCGCCGAACTCGGGGCCTGCGTTGACGAATACCTGGAGCATGCACACTCGGCGAACGCGTTCGAGGCTTCCGAGCTTGGCCTGCACCTGGGCGATCAGGTTGAGGGCACAGAGCCGGGCGGCCGCTTTCGCGTCAGTCACCGAGATGTCGCGACCCACCTTGCCGACATACCGGAGCTCGCCGTTCCATGAGCAGATCTGTCCCGAGATGAAGAGGTTCCGCCCGCTCTGGACGCAGGGAACGAAGTTGGCGACCGGTGCGGTGGCGTCGGGGAGCTCGAGCCCGAGCTCGGCCAGACGGGCTGCAATGGTAGCGCTCATGAAATCCTAGCGATCGAAGTTGACGGCGACGGTGTTGCCCCCGCTGATCACCACGCCGGCCCGTTCCCCACTCCGGGGGCGATACTTTCCGCTCAGCAATGCAGCGAGCGCCGTTGCCCCACCCGGCTCCGCCACAATCCTGAGCCGATTCCAGAGCGCAACCTGGGCAGCATGAATCTCGGCATCCGTGACCAACACCGTCTGCTCGAGGGCATCGCGGATGATGCCGTAATTCAGCTCGCCAATTCGCCGTGGACCCAATGAATCGGCGGCAACGCCACCCACCTCGGCGTCCACCGGACGACCGGCCGCAAACGCGCGAGTCAGGGTAGGGCACCGCTCCGGCTCTACCCCAATCAGCCGCAGCTTCCGGCCGTACCACGCCGCTGTGCCCCCCAGAAGGCCGCCACCCCCGACTGGCACCAGCAGACTATCGAGGTCGGGCACCTGCTCCTCCAGCTCGAGGGCCAGGGTGCCCTGTCCCCAGAGGGTCTCCTCCTGATCGAAAGCGTGAACCCGAAGCGCATCGTGTCCTGAAGCCCAAACTTCGCTGGCCCGCAGTGCGTCGTCGTAGTCCTCGCCTCCGATCATCAGGGTGGCGCCGTATCCACGAATGCGCTCGACTTTGGCCGGCGAAGCGATCGAGGGGATGAAGATGGTAGCGGCGTGGCCCAGCACCTGGGCGGCGTAGGCAACAGCGGCGCCGTGATTGCCGCCTGAAGCGGCAACCACACCGCCGACAGGCACCGGGCGGAGGAGCAGGTTGGCAAAGGCGCCCCGGGCCTTGAATGAGCCGGAGTGCTGCAGCAACTCCAGTTTGAGGCTCACCCGCGCGGCGCGAGCTCCCAGGTCGGTGCCCTCCAGATGGATGACCGGGGTCCGGCGAATGTGCGGCCCGATAAGCTCCGCGGTAGCGCCGATGCGCTCTCGGTCGATCAGGAGATGAGTGACGCCGGACATAACGCAGTCTCCACGTGCTGGGCCCCTTGACCAACATACAGGCACTTCAAGCGCACCATACTTCAGAGCATCTGAGGCAACAGTACTACCGGGGGACAGCCGAGCGCATGAGCCGGGTGATCAGCGGCAGTAGAGCGGCCAGCAGGGTTCCGCCCCCCAGGCAGGAGACCACGAATAGCAGGAAGAAATCCGCCTGGCCTCCCAGCGCCCAGGAAAACTCCCCCCGCTCGAACCCCTCGATCATCCCCGCCAGATAGCCGCCGATGAGATTGGCCAGGAAGTTTGCCGCCAGCCATATGCCCATCAGCATGGAGGCCAGCCGCACCGGGGCGGCCTGACCGACAAAGGAGAAACCTGCAGGAAGAAAACAGAGCTCGCCCAGACTGTACACGAAGTAGAACGAGATCAGGTACCAGGGACTCACCAGAATGCCCCGGTCGCTCTTCGCTGCTGCCAGCACCATGATCACATAGCCCAGGCCCAGGACAATCAGCCCCAGCGCCATCTTGGCCTGAGTGCTCGGTGCCCGGGGGCCCAGTCTCTGCCACCACCGCGCCACCATAGGAGCGAGCATTAGAACGAAGAGAGGATTCACGGCCTGAAACCAGGCGGCCGGGATCTCGCCCTGCGGAGCCAATCCTGCGGCCCACCCGCTCAGGGTCCGCTCGGTTCTCTGTGCCGCAAAGAGATTGAGCGACGAGCCCACCTGCTCGAAGGCGAGCCAGAAGAAGACCACAAAGACGGTCACCAGAGCGAGTGCGGCCATTCGCTCCCTGTCCTCTGGAGTCAGGGAATCGCGAGCCGCCAGCTCGTCCATCGAGAGGCCGCCTGAAGCGAGCGGTCGCGATCCCACGCCGGAGAGTCGCTGCCCCCTGGTTCCCAGATAGAAGCCCAACCCGAGGAGCATACCCGCTCCAGCGATCCCAAAGCCCCAGGGCCAGCCGAAGCGGGGATTGACGGCAAACCAGGCGCACACCAAAGGCCCGAACAGCGCGCCGAGGTTGATGCCCATGTAGTAGAGAGTGAAGCCGGAGTCACGGCGGATATCGTGCGGCGAGTAAAGCTGCCCGACCATGGTGTACACGTTGGGCTTGAAGCACCCGGTCCCCATGATGACGAGGAACAGGCCACCATAAAAAGCGGAGTCGGTGCTCAGGGCGAGGGTGAAATAGCCGAGCGAGATGAGGGCGCCGCCAATGGCCAGCGTGCGGTTGGCTCCGAGGAGCCTGTCCGCCAGCCACCCGCCTGCTACCGGCGTCAGGTACAGCAAACCGTTGTACCAGCCATACAGCCGGCTGGCGTGCTCCCGGCTCCAGCCCAGCCCGCCTGCGGCGGTGTCGATCAGATACAGGATGAGCAGGGCGCGCACCCCGTAATACGCAAAGCGTTCCCAGAGCTCGGTTACGAAGAGAACCAAAAGCCCTGGAGGCTGACGATCTATCTTGAAACCTCCACCTGGACCAGGGACGACAGAAATGCCCGCACCGCCGACACCCCTTCCAGCCGGAAACGAGCATGGGTTGCTCCCGGACCGACCTTGATCGTGATCGCGTCGGGAGGAAGCACGGTGAACAAGTCCTCGTCGGTTCGATCGTCACCGATGGCGAGGATGACAACGGACGCGAGCCGCTCGGGGGAAAGTGGCGGAACGATCCTGCCCTTGTGGATGCCATAGGGGCGGATCTCGATCACCTTGTGCCCCGCCAGAATCTCCACCGGCTGATTGCTGAGCATCTGCGCCAGGTGCAATCGCAGCTCGTTGGCTCGCCGAGCGCCGGACTCCTGGTCTGCCATGCGGTAGTGCCAGGCTAGCGCCACCGATTTCTCCTCGGTGAGCGAGCCCGGCGTCCGGGCGGTGATCTCCCGGAGAATGGCCAGAGCCGGCTCTCGCCAGGCCGGCCCCAGTTCACCGGCGGGAGTCCACTCGCGTTGGCCCACCGCTCGAGACCAGAACCCGTGCTCTGCGTGCAACGCGATCGGCAGCAGGCCCAGCCACTGCTCCAGTGTCTCCCGCGCACGGCCGCTCACCACGTGCAATTCGGTATTGGGCCTGCTGGCGATCGCGGCCAACAGCTCCAGCAATGACCGATCGGGACGAGCCAGCTCCGGCGTGGCCGTGTAGGGCACCAGGGTCCCGTCATAATCCAGCAGTACCAGCAGGCCCTGCCCGTCCTGCATTCGCGCGGTCAGCTCCTGCCTGGCAGCCGCACCCGACGCCGGCGCCCGGCGCGCGACGGTGGCCTGACGGGTGATGGTGTCCAGCTGCTCGAGAAAGCTCGCCGCCCAGCGGTGCACGTCATACGCCTCGACCCGCTCGCGGAGCGGAGCGAGCCGTGCCCGGCGCTCTTCGGTGGCCATGGTCAGGGCGCGGTAGTAGCTCTCGGCGGTGGCCTCCACATCATACGGATTCACCTGGATGGCCTCAGGCAGCTCCCAGGAGGCGCCGGCAAACTCGCTCAGCACTAGGACCCCGTCGCCATCGATTCGTGAGGCTACGAACTCTTTCGCCACGAGGTTCATGCCGTCTCGCAGCGGCGTCACCAGCATCACGTCCGCCGCCCGGTAGAGCGCGACCAGCTCGGGCTCGGACAGTCCGCGATAGATGTAGTGAACCGGCACCCACCGGGGGGTACCAAAGGCGCCATTGATCCGGCCGACCAGGCCATCGACCAGAGCTCGAAACTCCTGGTAGGCTTCCACGTTGGTCCGGGAAGGGACCGCCACCTGCACCAGTCTCACCCGTTCCCGCAGATCGGGATGGGTATCCAGCATCCGCTCGTAGGCGAGCAGTCGGCGGGGGATGCCCTTGGTGTAGTCCAGCCGGTCCACTCCCACCAGCAACCTCAAGTTTCCGTCGTCTTTCAGGGTGAGGGCTTCCGCCTCAACCCCGGGAGCCTCGGCCATTTTCCTGAATGATTCCGCGTCGATGCCCATGGGAAACACGCCCAACCGAACATCCCGGTCGGCCAGCTGCACCCGATCGATGTCTACGGTGAGTCCCAGGATCTGGGTCAGGGAAGCGGCAAAGTGGCGCAGATACGCCGGTGTGTGAAAGCCAACCAGATCGGCGCCCAGCAGTCCCCGCAGAACCCGATCGCGCTCCGGCAGGGTCCGGAACAGCTCCTCACTGGGAAACGGGATATGAAGGAAGAACCCGATGCGGGCGTCAGGCAGCCGCCGCCGCAGCAGTTGAGGCAGCAGCAGCAGTTGATAATCGTGCACCCAGATCAGATCACCGGGCTGATAATGCCGGGCCACCGCGTCGGCGAACTGTTCGTTGACCTCGAGGTAGGCGTCCCAGTCACGGACCTGGAGGGGGATCTGATCGAGCAGATAGTGAAAGAGCGGCCAGAGGACGCCGTTGGAGTATCCCTCGTAGTACCGGGCCACCTGCGCTCCGGTGAGTGGAACCGCCACCAGCCGCATCTCCGATAGCTTGTGCTCCAGCTCCTTTTTCTGCTGCTCCGACAGATCCTCTTCCGTGCTGCCGGACCACCCGATCCAGACCCCGCCGGACTGCTCATGCGGCCGGAGCAATCCGGTAGCCAGACCTCCCGTACTCTTTTGGACCTCCACCCCTGATTCGGTGGGGCTGACCGTCACCGGGAGCCGGTTGGCGACGATGATGACCCGGGGCACTACCGTGGCCAGACCTGATTACTGCGGTCGATGTCGGGGAATTCCTTTTCGGCATCGATTTCGATGCTGCGGATGGCGGGCTCGCGGGGCACCCGAATGGTCTGCCGCCGCTCGCCCTTGAGCCAGACCTCGGCCGGCAGCGTGTCGTGCTCCACCTGCCCGCTGGTACGGGTAACCGTCAGATGGACCGGCATCGGGATTTTGCCCTGGTTGAGCACCACGATGTCGAGTGAGTTGCCGTTGGTGGTCACGGTATCTATCCCCTGATCCAGTTTCCAGGTCTCGAAGAACCAGCTGCGCCAGAACCAGGACAAATCCCTGCCGGACACATTCTCGAACGTGTTGAACAGGTCGTACGGGGTTGGATGCTTATAGGCCCAGCGCCGGATGTATTCCTTGTACGCCTTGTTGAAGGTGTCTGTTCCCAGCACACCCCGAAGCGCCACCATGATGGTTGCCGGCTTGTAGTAGCTGGCCACGCCATAGGAGGCGTAGCTGGGATAGTGGTCGCCGTGGTGGATCAGCTCTACTTCGCTCTCCGTCTCCGCAAAGTCCAGATAGTTCTTTCGATTTCTGGCCTCGTCGTCGAAGCCCTTGAAGAAATCAGCCATGGACTGCGACTGGTCGAACTGGGTGAGTCCTTCATCCATCCAGGCGTACCGCTTCTCGTCAGAGCCGACCATCATGGGGAACCACATATGGCCGATCTCGTGGGTGGTCACCTCGTAGAGACCCAGTGTGTCCCACTGCCCTCCGATACAGGTCATCATCGGGTATTCCATTCCCCCGCAGGAGGTGGGACCGTCGACCGCCGTCATGTGAGGATAGGGATAGGGCGACAGAAAGCGGGAGAAGAACTCGATCGAATGCCGGCTGTATCGGGCGCTCTCGTCCCAATGACTGATGCGCTGCTCGGGGCGATACAGGGAGTAGATCGCGGCGGTGTCCGGCCGGCCGTCTCCGGTGGCATCGCCTACCACCGCGTTGGTGGCGTCCCACAGATACTTGGGCGATGCGGCCCAGGAGACGTCACGCACCCGCTCGGCCCGATAGCGCCAGGTCAGCTTGCCGTTGACCCCGGCGGTGGTAGATGTCCCAGCCTTGCGGTCTCCTTCGGTGACGACGTGGATCACGCCGGTGGAATGGGCCGCAGAATCCAGCCGGGCCCGGGTCTGGGCTGAAAGCACCTCGGAGGCATTCTGCAAACGCCCGGTGGCATCAACCAACCAGCCGGCCGGCACCGTCACCGACACGTCGTAGTTCCCATACCCCATGTAGAACTCGGCGTTGCCGAGATACTGGTCGGTTTGCCAGCCGTTCACATCGTCGTACACCGCCATCTGCGGGTACCAGTAATTGATGTAGTACGTCTCCCCGTCCTGGCCACCACGCGGCGCGCCGTCCGGGGGGATGCGGAGCCGCCAGGCAAAGTCGAAAGTGGCCGACCCTCCTGGCGGGAGGGGCTGGGGCAGTCTGACCTGCATGATGGTGCCCTCGACCCGGTAGCCCGGAGAATCTCCCTCGTCTGGCTTCAGATCCTGGCCCTGGGCCGCGACCCGGTTGAGCTGGATGCCCTCCAGTGCCCAGGGAACGTCGGTGTTATGCCGCGAGCCCGGGGCAAAGATGTTGTGCAGCAGCTGAACGTAGACCTCCCGCAGCGTGTCGGGCGAATGGTTCTGGTAGACCACCGTTCCCTTGCCCGTCAGGCGCTTGGACACCGGATTCAGCTCCGCCTCGAGCCGGTAGTCCGCCCACTGCTGCCAGTACTTCGGGCCCGGCTCGCCGGTGTGGGTGCGGGTCCCCCGGGATACGGCACGCTCCCAGGAATCCGAGATCGGAACCGCCATGGCACCGCGCCGTTCCGTCGCGCCCGCTCCGGGTGACGGGGCGGTCTTTGGCTCGCTACGGCCGCTGGAACAGCCCGCCGTGATCGCGACCACGGTAGCCAGAACGAGTGAGCTCCGAGTTCCCAGTTGATACATCAGTTCTCCAGGTGTGAAGAGCCGGCGTGAGCCGCTGCTCGGGCGCTGATGATGGTCCGGAGCGAGCGTTGGGTCAATCCCGCTTCCCGCCCCACCCAAAAGATACGCTCACCCGCATCGGCCAATGAGGAGTTGCGTGGAGGTGAAGGCCCTACGCGGGGCCTCGAGACGTCGTTTCAGCTTCCGCTCCGATCTGCTGAGGCTCACCGGGTGAGCATTGTCACATCCCAAAATTGAACGGCAGGCAATGAGCGGCCACCAAACCTGTGCGCCATTCATCGTCAATCAGGAGGAAGTCGTGGCGGTCAAGAAGAAGAGCACACGGTGGCAGGGCAACAAGAAACCAGCCGGCAAGGCGGCAGGCGAGGCCACTGCCGAGTCCGATCGGAAGTTGCAACGTGATGCCGAATCCCGGCGGAAAGGGAAGTCGGGCGAGTCCAGGCAGTCCGGCGCGGTACAGACCGGCGCTCGGCGCTACCCGGAGCCGCCGGAGCCGATGTCGCCATCGTCTACTTGAATGAGCATGAGGATGCCGAGGAGACTCTGCGTGCGGTGGAAGCGGAGGGCCGCCGGGCTGTCCTGATTCCGGGCGATGTGACCGATCCCGAGTTTTGCCGGAGCGCCGTAGAGGAGACCACCCGGCAGCTGGGCCGGCTGGATATCCTGGTAAACAACGCCGCGTTTCAGGAACACGCGGATTCGCTGGAAGACATCTCCGAGAAGCAACTGGACCGCACCTTCAAGACCAACATCTACGGCTATTTCCACATGGCGCGGGCCGCGCTCCCCCATCTGGACGAAGGCAGCGCCATCATCAACACCGGGTCCGTTACCGGGATAGAGGGGAGCCAGGATCTGCTCGATTACTCCGCCACCAAGGGCGCCATTCACGCCTTCACCAAATCTCTGGCCCAGAACCTGGTGGAGAAGGGTATCCGGGTGAACTGCGTAGCTCCGGGGCCGGTCTGGACGCCGTTGAATCCGGCCGATGTGGATGCGGACAAGGTGGCCGAGTTCGGCAGCAAGGTGCCGATGAAGCGGCCGGCCCAGCCGGAGGAGGTAGCTCCGGCCTACGTGTTCCTGGCGGCGCCGTCCTGCTCCAGCTACATCAGCGGTGAGGTGCTTCCGGTGCTTGGCGGCAATACCGCCGGTTAGCCGCGACGAAAACTCTCGCACAGACATCACAGTATCCGGACGGAGCAATCGGCTCCGGAACTACTGATCTCTTTGCGGGAGTTCTTATGTCGCACGGATGGCTTCGCCGATTACGCTCCGGCGGCGTCGGATTGGCCTTTGCCTTGGGTCTGCTGACGGCGGGCGTCTTCCACCTGCCGTATCAAACGGCCGCCCAACAGCAGGGCGCCGCATACACTGCCACCTCTACCAATCGCGATGCTCCAGCTGGAGCGGCCACGCTCCAGAGTCTGAGTGAGTCGTTTGCGTCCGTGGCGGAGCACGTCAAACCCAGTGTGGTGTACATCAAGTCAGGACGGAAGAACCAGACTGCGCGGAATGCTCCTCGCATGGAGATTCCCCCCGGCTTCGAGCGGTTTTTCCGCAACTTCCCTCCCATGCAGGAGCCTGAATTCCAGGAGAGCTCCGGCTCCGGCTTCATCGTCTCCAAGGACGGCTACATCCTGACCAACAATCACGTGGTGGATGAATCCAACCAGGTGACGGTGCGCCTGCTCGACCGGCGGGAGTTCAAGGCCAAGGTGGTGGGCACCGATCCCAACACCGATCTGGCCGTACTCAAGATCGATGCCCCCAACCTCACGCCGGCACCGCTCGGCAGCAGCAATGACGCACGCGTCGGCGAATGGGTTTTGGCGGTGGGTAACCCCTTGGGAGACAATCTCACTTTCACGGTGACCTCGGGGATCATCAGCGCCAAGGGGCGGACCCTGGCTCTGCCAGGCCAATCCGATCGCAGCATCCAGGACTTTATCCAGACCGATGCCGCGATCAACCCGGGCAATTCCGGTGGGCCGCTGGTCAGCGTGAAGGGAGAGGTGATCGGGGTGAATTCGGCCATCGCCAGCCAGACCGGGTTCTATTCCGGTTACGGCTTTGCCATACCGATCGATCTGGCGCATAAGGTGATGGATCAGATCATCGCCGATGGCCGGGTGCATCGCGCCGCACTCGGGGTCAGCGTTCAGAATGCAACCGCCAATGACGCCGAGTATGTGGGGCTGCCGGACATCCGCGGCGTGCTGGTGCAGGACTTCACCGAGGATTCACCGGCACGCAAGGCCGGCCTGCAGGAGGGCGACATCATCATCGCCTTGGACGGCAAGCCGGTGGAATACGTCGGCCAGTTGCAGCAGCAGGTCGGGTTCCGCAAGCCCGGTGAGAAGGTGAAGGTCGAAGTGGCGCGCAAGGGAGGCGTCCGGAAGACCTACGATGTTCCCCTGCAGGAAGTGAAGTCCACCCGCGAGCTGGCCGGTCGTTCCGACAACGGGAGTAACAACGGCGACACCGTCAATGACGAGGCCGCCACCTCCATCGATCTGCTGGGTGTCACCGTCCAGTCCCTCGACCGGGATGACGTGCAGCAGCTCGATTTGCCGGCGGACCAGCGTGGCGTGCTGGTGACCGGCGTTACCCCCGGCGGTCCCGCCTATGGCGAGGTGGCCAGCCCGGACAACGGAGGGCCGGACATCATTTTGGATCTCGAAGGGAAGCCGGTGAAGAATCCGGCGGACCTGCGGCAGGCGCTCAAGAATTACAAGGCCGGAGATATCGTGAGCCTCAGGATCTACAATACCCAGGCCAAGAACCGGCGAATCGAGCGGATCCGGCTGGGCAGCGACTAAGCCTTAACCCGTCCTAATCGAGCGTGCAGCCGCCAACGGTGGCTGCACGCTCTTCGTATGTTCTGCCTTCGGCCGAGGCGGGGAAACCGATTGCCAGATAGTGGCGTTCAATTAGTATTGAACGAACTAACCTTGGCGCCCGATGGGGCAAGGCACATCATGGATATACGTACGGCGCACTTCGTTGAGCGAATGGGATTGGCCCTCGAGGCCGATGGCCTCCCTCGGATCGCGGGCCGAATTTTTGGCCTCCTCCTGGTCAGCGAAAAACCCCGATCTCTGGATGAGCTGGCGGCCGAGCTGCGGGTGAGCAAGGCGAGTGTAAGCACCAACGCTCGCCTCCTGGAGCACCGTGGGGTACTGGAGCAGGTCAGCCGCCCGGCCGACCGCCGCGACTACTATCGGATTCCCCGGGATCTCTTCACCCATACCATGGCCCAGCGGCTGGCCCGCTGGCAGCGCTTTCAGGACGCCATCGGCGATGCCCGTGCCACCGTACCTATCAGAAGCCGTGAGGTACTGGATCGGCTGACCGAGTTCGAGCAGGCATACACCTACATGTCTCAGGTGATCAAGGAAGCTCTGGCGGACTGGCAGTCTGGCCGCGGCTCACGGATCGATGGGGTAGGAGTGAGCGGGTGATGACCATCCCTTTTTCCCCCCTGCGTCGGCTGACAGTGGGAGTGCTGTTGCTGGCAGCCTGTTCCGATCGTGATCCACCCCCGCCGCCTCCAGTGCCGGTTATCGTGGCCACTGCCGAACGTCGCTCGGTTCCTTTCGAGCTGGCAGCCACCGGGCAGGTCGAGCCGCTTCAGACCGTGGCGGTTCAATCCCAGGTCGAAGGCACGTTGCGGAGAATCGCGTTTACCGAGGGCGCCGAGGTTCAGCGCGGGCAGGTGCTCTTCGAGCTGGACCCTCGGCCCTACCGGGCCGCACTGGATCAGGCGATTGCTGCGCTGGTCCGGGACAGCGCCCAGGCGGCAAACGCAGCCGAGGAAGCGGGCCGCTACCAGGCTTTAGCCGAAAAGCAGTACGTGACCACTCAGCAATACGAGCAGATCCGGACCACTGCGGCCAGCGCCCGGGCGAGCCTGGCCGGCAGCCGGGCCGCGGTGGAGGCGGCGCGGCTCAACCTGCAGTACGCCACAATCCGGGCGCCGATTACCGGCCGGACGGGCAGCCTGTTGCTGCGGGAGGGCAATCTGGTGCGGGCCAACGCGTCGCAGCCGTTGGTCACGATCAATCAGATCCGGCCCATCCTGGTCCGCTTCTCGGTTCCCGCGCCGAACCTCCCTTTGCTGCAGGAGCATCGCGGGAAAGACGTGGTGATCCGGGCCGAGCCGGGCGGTGGTGGTGAGCCGAGCGAAGGCTCATTGACCTTCATCGACAATGCGGTAGACACTGCCACGGGCACTATTCTGCTCAAGGGCCGCTTCCCCAACGATGACGGAGCACTGTGGCCGGGAGCCTTCGTGAATGTCCGGTTGCAGTTGTACGTCGAGCCGAACGCTCTGGTGGTGCCGGCGTCGGCCGTGGTTGCCGGTCAGCAAGGCAGCTTTGTGTTCGTGATCCAGAAGGACAATTCTGCCGCCACCCGGGCGGTGACGGTCAGCCGGACAGCCGGCGACTACTCCATTGTAAATGGAGACGTGCAGCCGGGTGACCGGGTGGTCACCGACGGACAGCTCCGTCTTCGGCAGGGCTCCAAGGTTCAGATCAAGGCCGCGGCCGACACGTCGCGGTTGGGGGCACTATGAACTTCACCGAGTTGTTCATCCGCCGTCCGGTCATGACCACGCTGGTCATGGCCGGGATCCTGATCTTTGGCCTGGTGGCGTACCGGCAGTTGCCGGTGAGCGACTTGCCCGCCGTGGACTATCCCACGATCTCGGTGTCGGCCAGCCTGTCTGGCGCCAGTCCGGAGACCATGGCGTCGTCGGTTGCAACCCCGCTGGAGAAGCAGTTCTCCACCATCCCCGGGGTGGAGACCATGACCTCCACCAGCACCCAGGGCAGCTCTCAGATCTCCCTGCAATTTGCGTTGAGCCGCGATATCGACGCCGCCGCCCAGGACGTACAGGCGGCTATCTCCCAGGCGCAGCGCCAGCTGCCCCGGGACGTGCTGCCTCCCAGCTTTCGGAAGGTGGACCCGTCGTCCTCGCCCATCCTGTACTACGCATTGCGCACCACCACGCTCCCGCTGCCCCAGCTCAACGAGTACGCCGAAACGTTCCTGGCGCAGCGCCTGTCCACCGTAGAGGGCGTGGCCCAGGTGCAGGTGTACGGCTCGATGAAGTACGCCGTCCGGATTCAGATCGATCCCCAGGAATTGGCCTCCCGCAACATCGGGATCGACGAGGTCTCGACCGCAGTCGAGAACGGCAACGTCAACCTGCCGACCGGAATTCTCTGGGGAACCGACAAGGCTTACTCGGTCGAAAGCCAGGGTCAGCTCAACAACGCCGCGGACTTCGGCGCCCTGATCGTGACCTACCGCGACGGCGCGCCGGTGCGCCTCCGCGACCTCGGCCGAGTCATTGACAGCATTCAGGACACCAAGCGCGCCAGCTGGTTCAACGGGCAGCGCTCCGTGGTGTTGGCAGTGCAGCGGCAGCCCGGAACCAATACCGTGGCGGTGGCGGAGCGGGTCAAAGCCGAAGTCGAGCGGCTCCGTCCCCAGATCCCGCCCGCGATCGATATCGCCACCCTGAATGACCGTTCGCTCACGGTAAAGGCATCGGTCAGCGACGTGAAGTTCACCCTCTTCCTCGCGCTCTGTCTCGTGGTGATGGTGATCTTCCTCTTTCTCCGAAATCTTCGGGCAACCATGATCCCCAGTCTGGCGCTCCCCATGTCGCTGGTGGGGACGTTCGCGGTGATGTACCTGCTGGGGTATAGCCTGGACAATCTCTCGCTGATGGCACTCACCCTGGCCGTGGGGTTCGTGGTCGACGACGCTATCGTGGTGCTGGAGAACATCGTTCGACACATCGAGGCCGGAGAGCCGGTGATGCAGGCGGCCATCCGGGGCAGCCGGGAGATCAGCTTTACCGTGCTCTCGATGACTCTGTCCCTGGTGGCGGTATTCATTCCGGTGCTCTTTCTGGGCGGGCTGATCGGACGCCTGTTCCAGGAATTTGCCGTGACCATCGGTGTGGCCATTCTGGTGTCAGGAGTCATCTCGCTGACGCTTACCCCGATGCTCTGCAGCCGCTGGCTCCGGCCTCATGAGGCCAACGAGCAGCATGGCCGTTGGTACCGGATGATCGAGACCGCGTGGGAGAAATCTCACGCCTGGTATCAGCGCAGCCTCAACTGGGTCATGAACCACCGGCTACTCACGATGGCCTTCAGCGGGGCCATCCTGATCGGCACGGTTCTGCTGGGCCGGATCGTGCCCAAGGGCTTCATTCCCAGCGAGGACCAGAGCCAACTCTACGCCACCACCGAGGCGGCTGAAGGCACCAGCTACGACGCCATGGTCAAGCACCAGCTCGCGGCTGCTGAGATTGTGCAGGAAGATCCCAACGTGGACGGGTTCATGTCCTCGGTCGGAGGTGGTGGCGGCTCCAGCGCGGTGAACCAGGGCCGGCTCATCCTCCATCTCAAGCCGCGAGATCAGCGAAAGATGTCGGCTGACGACGTGGCCCGGTCACTTACCCGGAAGCTGGCCGCGGTGCCCGGTATCCGGGCCTTCGTCCAGAACCCTCCGGTGATCAACATCGGCGGGCGCAGCTCGAAGAGCCTGTACCAGTTCACGCTCCAGAGCTCGGATATCGATGCGCTGTACCAGAGCGCGGCCACGCTGGAGCAGCGGTTGCACGATGTTCCCGGTCTGACCGACGTCACCAGTGACCTGCAGATCAAGAACCCTCAGGTACAGGTGAGTATCGATCGCGATCGAGCCGCCGCCCTGGGCATCGACGTGAACCAGATCGAGAGTGCCCTGTACAATGCATATGGTGCCCGACAGGTGAGTACCATCTATACGCCCAACGATCAGTACTGGGTGGTGATGGAGCTGCTGCCTCAGTATCAGCGGGATCTATCGGCGCTGAACCTGCTCCACATCAGCGGCCGCAACGGAGTCTCCGTTCCACTGGGCAGCCTGGCCAGGATCAGCCCCGGGACCGGCCCTCTCTCGGTGAATCACTCGGGCCAGCTCCCCTCGGTCACGCTCTCCTTCAATCTCGAGCCCGGCGTCTCCATCGGGGCGGCAGTCGAACGGGTGGAGCAAACCGCCCGGCAGGTTCTGCCGGCGAGTATCAGCACCAGCTTTGCCGGAACGGCTCAGGCTTTCCAGGCCGCCCAGCAGGGACTGCTGCTGCTCCTGGTGCTGGCCATCCTGGTGATCTACCTGGTGCTCGGCATCCTGTACGAAAGCTTCATTCATCCACTGACCATTCTCTCGGGCCTGCCGTTCGCCGGGTTCGGCGCGCTGCTCGCACTGCTGATCTTCGGTCAGGACCTCAGTATCTACGCCTTCGTCGGCATCATCATGCTGATCGGGATCGTGAAGAAGAACGCGATCATGATGATCGACTTCGCGATCGAGGCCGAGCGGCGGGAGGGCACCACGGCCCGGAATGCGATTCTCGAAGCGGCAAGCGTGCGGTTCCGGCCCATCATGATGACGACGATGGCCGCCCTGGTGGGTACCCTGCCGATTGCGCTGGGACACGGCGCCGGCGCCGAGTCTCGGCGGCCGCTGGGCATTGCGGTGGTGGGAGGCCTCCTGTTCTCCCAGTTGATTACGCTCTACATCACGCCGGTGGTCTACACCTACATGGATGCCTGGCAGCAGCGGCTGGCCCGCCGCCGAGTCCGGGCACCCCAGGGCTACCCTGAAGCGGCTGCAGCAGACGCCAGGGTGGCTGAGGCAGCCAGATGAGCCCCCGCCCTACCCTGCTGCGGGCGTTACGACATCGGAACTACCGGCTGTTCGTCAGCGGGCAGCTCGTCTCGCTCATCGGCACCTGGATGCAGACCGTGGCCGAAAGCTGGCTGGTCTACCGGCTGACGGGTTCCGCTTTCCTGCTCGGCGCCGTGGCCTTCGCCAATCGCATTCCTGTCTTCCTCTTTTCCAGCGTGGGTGGCGCGATCGCAGACCGGTACAACCGTCATCACATCGTGATCGCCACCCAGGCCGCTTCCATGCTGTTGGCATCCCTCCTGGCAGTGCTGACGCTGACCCACGTGGTGCAGGTCTGGCACCTCATGGCGATCGCCACGCTATTGGGTATTGTGAATGCCTTCGACATCCCGGGCCGTCAGGCGTTCGTAGTCGAGCTGGTGGCCCGGGAAGATCTGCAGAACGCCATTGCTCTGAACTCCTCCATGTTCAACGGGGCCCGGGTGGTGGGTCCGGCGGTCGCCGGGGTCTTGGTGGCAGCGGTAGGAGAAGGTTGGTGTTTCTTTGCCAATGCGGTCAGCTACATCGCGGTTATCGCCGGACTGTTGCTCATGCGGGTCCCGCCGGTCGTCAAGTCTGAGCGGCCGGCATCCATGCTGGCTCATGTCACCGAGGGTTTTCGCTTTGTCCTCCGCTCCCGCCCGATCGCAGCCCTGCTTCTGCTGATCGGGCTGGTCAGCCTCATGGGGACCCCCTATTCGACGCTGATGCCTATCATCGCGGACCAGACGTTCCACGCCGGATCTCGAGGGCTGGGTATTCTGATGGGTGCGGCGGGCGTAGGTGCTCTGATTGGCGCCTTGAGCCTCGCTCAACGGGTCGGGCTCAAGGGCTACGGCCGGAGCATTGGTTGGGCTTCCATCGGCTTCGGCTTGAGCATGATCGCGTTTTCTTTCATGCGGCAATTTTGGCTGGGCGTACTGTTCCTGGTGCCTGCGGGCTTCGCGATGATGACGCAAATGGCGGCATCAAACACCCTGGTCCAGTCGATGACTCCCAATTCCCTCAGGGGACGGGTAATGGCTGTGTACTCGATGATGTTCATGGGTATGGCCCCGATCGGCGCGCTGCTCGCGGGCATCCTGGCCGGCTGGCTCGGCGCCACGAGAACCGTCGGCCTGGGAGGCGCCTTTTGTCTGGTGGGCGGAGCGGTGTTCCTCAACCGTCTGCCGACAATCCGGGAAGAGGCCCGCCACCTGATTCGGGCGCAGGAGCAGATCACCACCGGTCCAGCCGCAGATCTCGAACCCTCTCTCCCGGCAACGGCGGCAACATGAGCGCCACCTCCGATCGTTCCGTTGCCGAGCTGCGGCCCGAGTCCGGAGCTGTTGCCGCTCCACCCTCGCCGGAGGACACCCGGCTCTTTCAGGAAGTGCGCCAGGAGATTGGGAAGGTCATCGTGGGCCAGCACACCACGGTCGAACGCCTGCTCACCGCTCTGCTGGCCGACGGGCATGTCCTGCTCGAAGGGGTCCCCGGTCTGGCAAAAACCTTGGCAGTGAGAACCCTGGCCACGACCATAAGCGGGATATTTCACCGGATTCAATTCACTCCGGATCTGCTGCCGTCCGACCTGATCGGCACCATGATCTACAACCAGCGGTCCGGCGACTTTACGGTTCAGCAGGGCCCGATCTTCGCCAATATCCTGCTGGCAGACGAGATCAATCGTTCCCCGGCCAAGGTCCAGAGCGCTCTGTTGGAAGCCATGCAGGAGAAGCAGGTCACCATCGGGGGCCAGACCTTTCCCCTGCCCGACTTGTTTCTGGTCCTCGCCACCCAGAATCCGATCGAGCACGAAGGGACCTACCCGCTGCCTGAAGCGCAGGTCGACCGATTCATGTTCAAGCTCCTGGTGAGCTACCCGGTGCGGGCCGAGGAGCGAGAGGTGCTCGACCGGATGACCACGGGCGCCGAGCCGGAGGCCAATCCGGTGCTCGACTCGGAGAATGTGATCCGTGCCCGCCGCGCCGCCGATCTGGTCTACGTGGACGGCCGGATCAAGGATTACGTGCTGGACGTGGTGGGAGCCACGCGTCAGCCGCAGTTGGCCGGGCTGCAGGATCTGGCCCCGATGATCGAGTACGGCGCTTCTCCCCGGGCCGCCATCTTTCTGATCCGGGCGGCTAAAGCGCACGCGTTTCTCCAGGGCCGGGGCTATGTGATCCCGGAAGACATCAAGGCCTTGGGCCTGGATGTCCTGCGGCACCGGCTCCTGCTCACCTATCGCGCCGACGCAGAAGGACTCACTCCGGACGAAGTTCTCCGGCGCGTTTTCGAGAATGTGACGGTCCCGTGACTCCCGACGAGGTGATGGCGGAGGTGCGCCGCATCGAGATCACCACCCGCCATCTGGTTCGCGACATTGTGGCCGGAGAGTATTCCAGCGCCTTTCGTGGCCGCGGCGTCGAATTTTCCGAGGTGCGCGAATATCAGCCCGGTGATGACGTCCGCTCGATCGACTGGAATGTCACCGCCCGGCTGGGTTCCGCGTACGTCAAGCGTTATCTGGAGGAGCGCGAGCTCACGGTGCTCTTCGTGATTGACGCCAGCGCCTCAGCCATGTTCGGTACCCGCCTGAGGACCAAGCACCGGCTTGGTGTCGAAGTCTCCGCCGTCCTGGCTCTGGCTGCTTCCCGCAACAACGACCGGGTCGGGGCCGTGTGGGTCACCGACCAGGTGGAGCGGTTCGTGCCTCCTCGCCGGGGTCGCCGGCATGTGCTCCGAATCATCAACGACCTGCTCGCCTTCGAGCCTCAGCATCGGGGGACCGACCTGGCTGCCGGATTACGATTTGCCGATTCGATCCTGCGGCGGCGCTCGGTCGTTTTCCTGGTTTCGGATTTCCTTACCACCGGTCTAAGACCACCGCTGGAGCGGCTGGCCCGACGGCATGACGTGGTGGCGCTCCAATTGTACGACCAGCGCGAGAGGGAGCTGCCCGACCTGGGGCTTATCACGCTGATCGATCCCGAATCGCAGACCCACCGGCTGGTCGATACCAGTCGCCCCCAGCTCCGGAAGCAGTTCGGAGAACGAGCGGAGGCGTTCGATCGCGCTCTCCAGCGTGATATTCGGGAATCGGGTGGAGATCTGGTTCGGCTGGAGACCGGACGGCCCTATGCCGAGCCGCTCATTGCCTTCTTCAGGAAGCGGGAGCGCGCCCAGCGACATTGATATGAGATTGGCGCTCTTGGCGCTGTGTGCGCTTCTCCTGAGCCTGGCTTCGAGTCTCCTGCCTCCGCCCGCTCAGGCTCAGGTGGTATCCAACCAGGCATTCGAGATCACCAGCGGGACAGCCCACCCAACCGTGGGAGACACGGTCATCCTGAACTTCAGGGTTCGCCTGGATGAGCGGGATCTTCTGTTCGATACCGTTCCCCGGCCTATCGGAGCGGTGCCTCAGGGAGTGCGGATCCTGGCGGTGGAAAAGCTCGAGCGTACGCCGGACCGAATCTTCCATGGCCACGCCCGGCTCACCTTCTACCGGCCGGGACACCAGCCGGTCCCGATATTCGGCCTTCCTTTCATGCGTGCGGTCAAGGGAGTCCAGCGAGCCACTCTGGCCAGCGATTCGGCCTTTGTTGACATCGTTCCGCTCTTACCCGCGGGCAACCCGTCGCTCAAGGATATCGCCGGCCTGAAGCGTACCCCCGGTCCGCCGCTGGGGCCGTTCATTGCCGGGATCATTTTGCTGGCTGGGCTGACCGCGTTCTATCGTAGAAAACGCAAGGCAGCGGCACACCCGAGCAAAGCGGAGCTCGACCTGCCTGCTCTGCCGGAAGAGGTGGCGCAGAGCCCATACGAGATTGCCATCCGGCAGCTGCAGAGGATCGAGCGGGAGGATTGGCCCGCCCAAGGATTTCCGGCGCGGCACTACGCCGCGGTGACCGACACTCTTCGGGATTATCTCGAAGCAGCGGAGGATGTGCCGGCCCGGGAGCGCACCTCTGCCGAGGTGCTCTGGAGCTTGCCGCCTCACCTGACAGAGCCGGATCTGCGGCAGCGGCTGCAGCAAATCCTCGACGACGCCGACCGGGTGAAGTTCGCCCGAGTCAGACCGGACCCCATCGAGGCCCAGGATTTTCTGCGGCGCAGCCGGGCCCTACTGGAAGAGTGGCATCAGTGCTCCAAACCTGAGCTCAGCGATGCGATTCGCTGATCCCTGGCTGCTGGGACTGCTGGCGCTGCCGGCTGGGCTGGCGCTCCTCTGGTGGGCTCGACGCCAGCGCCCGCCCGCAGCCCATCTGGTGCTGCCCGATCTTCAGTTTCTCAGTGGAGCACAGGTGGGGCTCAAGGCGCGAGTGAGCCGGTGGCTTCCGGTGCTGCGGCTCCTGGGCCTTGCCCTGGCCATCGTTGCCCTGGCCAGACCCCAGGCGCCCCGCGACGTGCGGGAGATCCGGCTCCGCTCCCGGAACATCGTGGTGGCGCTCGACATCTCCAGCAGCATGAAAGCCGGAGATTTTCAGCCCGGCAATCGCCTGAGCGTGGCCCGCCGGGTGGTGAGCGACTTCATCCAGCAAAGACACGGAGATCTGATAGGACTGGTGCTGTTTGCCGGCCGGGCTTTTCTGCAGGCGCCGCTCACCCCGGACCTCCAGCTGCTTCAAGCCACGATGAAGCGAGTGGACATAGGCCTGCTGCCGGACGGAACCGCCATTGGGACGGCCGTGGCGCTGGGACTGAACCAGCTCAAGGATCTTCCGGTCAAGGCGAGTACCATCGTCCTGATCACCGACGGCGCAAACAACACCGGCAAGCCCAGCCCGTTGCTGGCCGCCGAAGCTGCCCGCTCGCTGGGCGTTCGCATTCAAGCCATCGGACTCAGTACCCGGGATACCAGCAGCGTTGCTCTCAACGGTGTGTGGCGAGTCGGCAGTACCCTGCCCCGGCTCACCGGGCGGGACGAGGCCGCGCTGCAACGCATGGCTGAGCGCACCGGCGGCCGCTACTACCGGGCCACTGATCCCGAGGCACTTCAGGGCATCATGCGTGAGATCGACCGGCTGGAGCGGTCCGATGTACATGTCGCAGAAATACGGGACTTCCGCGAGCTCTATCCTTTCTTTCTGCTCCCCGCGCTCCTTCTGCTCCTGCTGGAGTTGAACCTGCGCGCACTCTGGTTGCGGAGCTTGCCGTGACCTCCCTCGGCTTCGGGGCACCGCTGTATCTGCTGGGCCTGGCGGTGATCGGACCAATCCTTGGATACGCGTTGATCAGGCAGGAGCGCAACCGGGTGGAGCGGCTGCAACGGTTCGGCGATGAGCCGCTGCTGCAACAGACCTCCCGGGTGCCCTCTCGGCGGCGGCGCATGGTCCGGGATGCTCTGACGCTTGCCGCTTTGCTGTTGATTCTCCTGGCGCTGGCTCGGCCGCAGTTCGGCGAGCGCCCGAGCGCCATGGGCCGGACCGGCCGCGACCTCCTGGTCGTTCTCGATCTCTCCCGCTCCATGAACGCGGCGGATGTGGAGCAGCAAAGCCGCCTGGCGGTTGCCAAGCAGCTCGTCCGAGACCTGCTTCGAGCCTCCCCGGGCCAGCGAGTCGGCCTCGTCGTCTTTGGGGGGAGCGCTTTTCTTCAGCTTCCGCTCACCGGCAACTACGCGGCCTTTCAACGTTTCCTCGACGCCGCCAGCACCGACGACCTGGGCGATCCAGCCACTGATCTGTCGAACGCGCTTATGGCCGCACATACCGCTTTCGAGCACGATGGTGAGCGGGGTTATCAGACCGTGCTCCTGGTCTCGGATGGGGAGAGCGGCACCGGCGACATCGGGCCTGCGCTGAACCGGCTGGGTCAGGCTCGCATCCCCGTGCTCGCGGTAGGAGTGGGGACCACGGAGGGAGCGCCGGTTCCGGCCGACAGCAGTGAAGCGCCGGAGAAGTGGCACCGCGACCACATCGGTAGGATCGTGCTGTCCCGTCTGGAAGAGGGAGACCTCCGGCGAGCCGCTCGGGAGACCGGAGGCAGCTACTATCACTGGTCTCCCACGATCGCGCACGACCTCAGCGAGAGCCTGGCCCGCCTGGACCGCCGGGCCATCACTACGGCCGACGCGATGGAGCGGGTCGATCGTTTCCAGTGGCCGCTCGGCTTGGCGATAGGCCTGCTGGTTCTGATTCCGCTGACCGGCGGGCGGACACCGAGGACCGGGCCGTGAGCCCCTCAGCTCTCCGGATGCTCGGCGTGATCCTGCTCGCGGGCTGCACTCCCGTTCTACGGGAAATCCGGCGGGGAGAGAGTTCCTACGATGCAGGCCAGTACCGCCAGGCCTACGAGGCCTTTCGACAGGCGCTGGAGCGGACGGGAGACCCGGCGCTGCACTACTCCGTCGGCAATGCCCTCTACCGGATGCGGCGCTACGAAGAGGCAGCCAAAAGCTTTCGCGAGGCCACTGCAGTGCCCCGCCTTCGCCAGGCCAGCTACTACAATTTGGGAAACGCATATGTTCGCGCGGCCGAAGATGCTCCGGAGAAAAGCCAGTTCCTGACCGAGGCGATCACCGCCTATCAGGAGGCGCTCCGGCTCGAGCCCCACGATTCTGCAGCCAAGTGGAACCTGGAGCTGGCCCTCCGGCGCCGCGGGGAGGACCGGGAATCGGGAGGCTCGTCCGGCCGCGGACGCTCTGCCGACTACGGCCGGGGCAACATGAACGTTCCGGGATATGAGGGCAATCCGGAGGCTGCGGCCGGGGCCATGGCCGGCGGCGGCTATGGAGCGGGAGAAGGCGAGTCGGCCGAAGAGCTCACCGCAGAACAGGCCCGGCAGCTATTGGAGACAGTCGAGCGAGAGCAGCTCAGCAGTCACCAGGGCAATCCCTCGCTGGGGGCCGGCTCGCCAGCACGGGACTGGTAGTCCAGTCGATGCTGACCAGGCCAACCCCGACCAGGATGACCGCGGCCGCCAGCAACATGCGCATGGTGACCGTCTCATGCAGGATGGCCCATCCCAGGAAAACAGCGACGATCGGATTGACATAGGCGTAGGTGCCGGCCTTGGCGATGGAGGTGACTCCAAGCAGCCAGATGTAAGCGGTAAATCCCACCAACGAGCCGAAGATCACCAGGTACCACCACGAGAGCGCTGCTCCCAGAGTCACCCGGCTGGGCTCGAAGGCATGGAATTGCCCGGCGATGCCCGCCGTCAGCAACAAGAGCAGCCCGCCCCCGATCATCTCCATGCTGGTGGCCAGAAATGGAGACTTGGGCAGCGGGGCCGTCTTGGACCACACCGAGCCCCAGGCCCAGGATCCGGAGGCCAGCACCAGAATGATCGCGCCCACGAGATCAACCTGGGTTCTGGAGTTTCCGCGGGACGACACCAACAGGCCGACGCCCACGAGTCCGAGCAGTAATCCGGCAATCACCTGCTTGCTGGGCCGCGAGCCGCCCCGGGCCCACTCCAAACCGACCATCCAGATCGGTGCAACGGCAATCAACACCGCCGCCAGGCCGGACGGCACGCGCTGTTCCGCCCAGGCCACGCTGGCATTTCCTCCCAGCAGCAGAAACCCTCCGACTACCAGCGCCGCTCTCCACTGCACCGCTGTGGGTGCCGGCTCTCCCCGGCTTCTCGCCCAGCCATAGAGCAAGAGACCGGCGAACACGAACCGGCTGCCGGACAGCAGATGCGGCGGGATTGTTTCTACCGCCACCCGCATGGCCAGATAGGTCATGCCCCAGCAGACGTACACCGCAAAGAACGCCAACGCGATCTTCAACGTTATTGTGGAGCGCACGCAGGTCCCGGTTGAGGAATCCGAGCGCTATAAGTAGTGGAGGATGGGTGACGCTGGAAGTACGGGAGGTTCCGAGTTCGCTAAATCCAGAGAAAAGCGGGATGGTCGTGGCCGGTGATGGCGAGAATCACCCGTTCGTAGAGTCGGGGGCCATTCTCGCTGTTGGTAAACACCACGATCGCCTGACCATTGGCCGAGTCCGCAATGACGAAGTTGCGGAAGGAGTTGTTGGCTCCCCAGTGCCATAGCACTTCGCCGTGCTCGTCCCGCTGGATTCCCCAGCCGAGACCCCAGGATAAGGCGCTGTTGAGCCGTACCTCCGGGGTGGCCATTGCCCGCCGGGTCTGAGGAGAGAGGGCCAGCCCCGGGCGCCCGTCCCGGGCAACCACGCGGCTCAGGAAGCGGGTGTAATCGCTCACGGTGGTGAGCAGCGAGGTCGCCGCGTTGGGCACCATGTACAGCGGAAGAACCGGCCACTGGGGATTCACCAAGGGAATCGCCTTGGCCGATTCCTGGTAGCGCCAGTCGGCCAGCGGAATGCCCCACTGCTGTGCAATGGCCAGCGTCCTCCGCCCGATGGCAGCCTGAACATCGAGCCGGTTCTCCTGTCCGTCGTACCCCGCCGCCATGCGACTCTCGAACTCCGGGAGCCACACGTAGCTGCTCTGTTTCATCTCGAAGGGCTCGAACACCTGCTCCTGCATCACCCGGGAGAACGGCTTGCCGGTGACAGCTTCGACCACGCGCTGCAAATAGAAATAGGCTTCACCGGAATAACTGAACTTCTTCCCCGGTTCTTCCGCCGGCTCGAGCGGGCCGGCCAGCTGGCGCCAGTTGGGAAGACCGGTCGTATGGCTGAGCACCTGCCGCACGGTCACCCGACTCATCCGCGCGCTGCTCGCCTCCGGTATCGGCAGGTAATGGTACAGCGCCTTATCCAGATCGAGAACCTTGGCGTCTACCAGGCGAAGAACCGCGTAGGCGAAAATCGGTTTTCCAAGCGAAGCGGCTTCGAACACGGTCTCGGCGGAGGCGGGTTGGGCTGGATCCTCGACCGCTCGACCGAAGCCTCGGGTCCACAATCGAGCTCCCTCCACAACTCCGAGACCCAAACCTGGGACCGACGCCAGCTCGAGCAGTCGAGGGAGCTGACGCAGCAATGCGGCATTGGGCGCCCAGCCGGGACCATCCTTGTCCGGCGACATCATGGCTTGGACCGGCCAGGCGGCCCGAGCCTGTGCCGCGCTGATGAAGGCCCCTGCTGTTCCAAGCATGAATCGCCGGCGGGTCACATGCATGCTCAACCTCACCTCTGGAGCCGGCCGCGGGGACGGCCAGGCACGACCAGTACCTCCCTACGCGTTCCGGGCCAGCACGTTTCGCTGAGTCCCTGAGGTCGTACTTCATGTAGATACTCGGCCTTGAGAAAGGGTTGCGCGGGGTTGATAGCTCTAACGACATCAGGTTCTGGGAGGTACGTTCGAGGAGAATGAGCCCGGCCGGGGAGGCTCCATGCTGTGGGCTATGCGCTAAGGGTGAGGGCCACAATGCGTTATACTGCAGGAACCCGGGGCAGAACAGGACAACCGCCCCGTTGGGCCGGGTTCTTGGGAATGCTCAGTGCCGGGCTTATGTGTCTTGGGCCCTCCCCGGCAGCGGCCCAGGTAGGACTCACTTCAGCTGTTGGTAGCATTACCCTGGTGGCCCACGTAGATCCGCAGGGATCGATCTCCAGCGTCACACCGCTCCGCCCCACTAGCCAGACCGGACTCTTGATGGAGGCCGTGACCACGGTGCGACTCTCCAGCAACGCCGGCTATCGGCTGATCGTGCGAGGTTTGGAGGGCGCCTCTTCCCGGGTTTGGGTCCGGTCGAGCACCGGAGAATTCGTTCGGCTCACCGCGGGAGCCTCGGTTCTGGTGGCGGGTGCTCCGCGTGGTTCGAAGGAGATGCTGCAGGACGTGTACTTCCGCTTGGAGGCGCCGGTTGGCGGCGGCACCCTGCCGCCGCTGCCGGTCGGTTACGAACTCGCGATCGATCCCACCATATAACCGACTACTTCACCTCGAAGTCTTTGGACTCGGTGGAACCATTCAGCGTGAGGGTCACCCGATATTTCCCCTTGGGCCACCCGCTCGGCTTGGAAATGTGGAACTCGGTGGCCTCGGTGCCGCTTGCTGCAATGCTCCGGGAATCCTCCTTGACCACCTGTCCTCCCTCCTCGTAGGTCCAGCGCGCGGTGACTGTCGCGTTGGGCGAGCTGCCCTGAGTCAGGGCCACCGCATAAATGGTATCGCGAGGAGAAAACTCGGTGGTTGCGTCGGACACTCGCTTGTCGGCCGACAAGTGCCTGCCAAGCTGGATCTCCGTAATCGAAGCCTGCGCGGTTGCTGTCTCCGTGGAGGTGGCCGGTGTGCCCGCATCTGAGCTCTTCTTGCATCCGGGAGCGGCAAGGGTAGTGGCGGCGAGCAGCAGAACGGCTGGATAGCGTCGGATCATGTTCATGTCCTTGCTCAGGCCTCCGGAATTTGGAAGACCTGCCCGGGATAGATGAGATCGGGATTCGCGATGAGATCCCGGTTGGCTTCATAGATTTTCCGCCACTGTTGAGCATCGCCATACTCCCGCTTGGCGATCTTCGAGAGACTATCGCCCTTCTGCACCGTGTAACTGCGCCCAGCGGGACTCGGAGCCGTAGACGAGCTCCCGCTCTCTACATCAGAAAAGTCGGCCTTGGGCCGGTCACCCTTTCCCATCATGCCTCCTGGTTGGTGTCACTGCTCCAACGTGGGCCCAAACATGATCTTTCGTAAGACCCGGTCCCGTGATTGGGGTCACTCCTCCATTAGCTGCGTCTGATGACGGATTTCCTTCGGTTTCTCTGTCCGGATTTTTGACGGTGTGGAAGATGGGGGAAAGTGGGCGGGGCGCTCAAATCTTGTCCACAGCCTGTGGAGATGTGGTCGCACCATATAAGCTGATGATGAACCTCAGCATACCCATCAACATCAACTCAACACTTTCCGCTTCTTCCCGAAGAGAAATGAGCGCTTGCACGCGCTGGGGAAAACTTCAGATTGTTGGCACCTCCCTCTGAGCTCCCAGCAGTTCCAAATCTCGAGGACGTCGATGTTGCGTGAAGCCCGTCTGCGGCCTGAGTACGCACATCTATATCCCATGCTGCGGGCTGGAGCCTGGGAAGCGGCGGCCGCGATAGCCGACAAGGTAGCTGCCATACGGATTCAGCAACTGGCCGATTCGTACGTGTTGCACGACCGAGTCCTTCCCGATGCCCACTTCGAATTTCGCGGCGGTTCACCACGGCGCCATATAGGACCCACCGAAGGCGCCGCCTGACGACGCTCCGCGTGCTCTACCGACAGCACTCAAGTTTGATGCAAATGCAGCCGAAGCTCCCGGCGTCACTGCCACGCACACCGAGGAGCTTTCATGTCGCCGTCGATCTTCCGCTGGTCCGTTCCTGTCGCTCTCATCGCCACTGTCCTGAGTCACTACACCGATTCCCTCGCCAGCCCTCCGAGCAACGCCGCGCGGTTGGGAGTTGCCTACTTCGAGCCGCCGCGCTCCATCGGCACGCCGGTTGAAGACCTGGCTCGCGCCTACACCGGCTTCGGCCTGGCCGCCAGGATCGAAGGCCGGCTGCGGCTGGATACCGATGCCTCACTCGATGCTACCGCTCGGGAATTGATCCGGCGCAGACTGGCTCAATCCGTCCAGTAGGCTTCGGAGAGCAGCATGCAAACGGCCCCGGTCATGGGGCCGTTTTGTTGAGGGTCGATATCGCCGTTGGCACCGGGCGATTGACAATCCGGGGCCAACTTTGTTCTATAGAGACCCTCCTACCCCCCTGATTAGTTCTCTTCTCCAAGCAATCGGGAGTCTCCCTCCCCTGAGACACTCTCGGCCTTGAACTGACCGCCACACCAGGGAGCTGAGCCCTCCCCTGAAGCAGCGCAGCGGAAACGAAATACCCTCCCCCTGAAGCAATCGCCGTACAAAGGAGCTGGATGTGCGCAAAAAGCTCCGTAACAGAAGCGGCCATACTCTCACCATCATGGCCGCGCTCCTCGTCCCAGCCCTGGCCATTTTGGCTCTGACCATGGATCTCGGCCTCGTCTATGTCCGGAAGGCGGAAATGCAGCGCGCCGCCGACGCCGCAGTGCTGGCTGGTGCACAGGAGTTCATCACCGGAGGTTCAGTCGAGACCTACGTCAGGAGTTACCTGGAGAAGAATCCCGTCGGAGACACGGTCGCGACGGTTGAGCAGTTGGTCATTAACACCGATTCCGGCCGGGTGGATCTCACGATCGGGTATCAGACGCAGGCCTTGCTCCTGGCACCGAACGGGGTAGGCCTCACAGTGCACTCAGGGGCGACGGCCGAGCTCACCGATTCAGGTGAAATCGGAAAGCCGGTCCCGCCCGGCAATGCCTACGGATGGTACAAGAAGGAGAAGTCGAACCCCGGAAAGGACTCGGCTTTCGCGAGGCTCACCTCCTGAGCTGCAGCGCGATCGGAACGATTGTACCAACACCAGGAGACCGTTTCTCCTAGCCTGGCAGCATGACTAATCCCGTTCCGGAATTGATTCGGCGCAGACTGGACTGAATCAGCTGAATAAGCTCACAGAGGACGAAAACGGCCCCTGGTGTAGGGGCCGTCTTGTCTTCGCTGGTGTAGAGTGCCGCTAAAAAAGTCCCTTCAGAATGTTCGCTGCCTCTGGCCCGCCCACCTTTCCGACGTATTCCGTGAGCACGGGGACGAACTGGCTCGCGGCCTCCGGTGGCAGGCCGATCTTGGAGAACGCCGAGTTCAGTGCAGACATGCCGACCGACTGACCCGTGGCTGCAGCGGCATCGGCTCCGGCGGCGGCCGCGTCCGCGCCGGCCGCGACGGTTGAATCGGCGGCGCCAACAGTTGCGGCAGTCGTGCTGTCCGCCGCGGCCGGTGTGGCCGTGTCGGGCGCTTTGGATACGGTGACATCGGGGGCTGCAGAAAGGAAACTCTCAGCCCCAGGGATCCCAGCGGAGAGTGTGCCGTAGTCCTTGGGCGAGAGTTTGCCTTTGGCCAGACTCAGCACAGAGCCGACCGCAGCGGTTGCCTGGGTTTCGCTGATGCCCAGCTTGCTCGTGAGCATGTTGGTAAGCCCAGCGGCAGTGGCGAGATCCTTAGTAGGGGCCGCCGTGTAGCCCGTGTCAGGGGCCGGGGCACCGGCGGTGGACTCCGTGTTCTTGCTGCAGGCCAGCACCGGGAGTGCAGCGGCCAGGAGGAAAGTGCAAGCTATCCTCGACATGGGGCTCTCCTGTTCATGAGGTGCATCTGTACGGGAACCCCGTCAATACTGCTGTTTGTACCGGGCGGCGACATTGCACCTAGGTGTAGACACAAAACTGCTCGGAATCTTACCCGAGGTTCATCTGAAAGCGGCTGATTCGTTGCTGCCAGCCGCCGTCTCAGCAGGAGCCTCCCGTGTCAGGGCACGGCGAACTGCGTGTACATGCCATGCTCGTCATGCGGGCGCCCGTCCTCTGCGTCGCGCACGCGGCAGACCACACTGTAGGTGCCCGGCCGGAGCTGCACGTCGATAACGAGTGTGCCGCCCGCCGGTAGATCGGTGGTACCGCCGGACGGCGTCACCGGAGGCGGACCCCGTCGGGTATTAATCCACGCGATAAAGTCCCGTGACGTCTTGCCGGGCGCGAGCCGGGAGAGAATCAGCTCGTGGCGTTGCGTACCTGCGTTGCGCACGGCAATCCGGTGCCATCCACGGGTCGGTGGCTGGGAGAACGCGAATGAGTAGTCGCGCAATGTGACCGTCAGGTCAGCCGCCGGCAGCGGGGCGGCTGGCCCGCTCGCCGGGGTCACCAACAGGGCCTTTATCATCCCTTTCGCAAAGTGGAGCACCTGGTCCGGGCTCTTGACGTGGCAGAAGGCGACGTAGGACCCTGGGGTGAGCAGAACGGTGCCGATCGACTCGCCCCCATGCGGCACCGCATTGGGGCCGCCGACCGCATGCATCCAGGCCGGGTGCGCCCCGCCGGCGTTGAGGGCCGCCAACACGTCGCCGAGCCGCTTGCCCGGCTCCAATCGGTAGAGCATGAGGTGATGAGGCTGTCGGCCCTCGTTGCGCAAGCGAAATGTGGTCAGCCCGGCCGGAAGCGAATCGGGAAGCGTGAAGGCAAAATCGTGGGTGACGACCGGGACGACACGAGCCCCGGGTGGGGGGGCCGGCGCCGTTTGACCCACCAAGGCGCGACTGGAGCCAGCTGCAACCAGAGCGGCGAGAACGAGCGACCACCGAACTTGAAGGACCATGAGACCTCCTCCAGTGCCCGGCGTTCGTGCCGGTGGAGCTCGCGCACAATCGGTCAGGGACAGTTTGGGTACAACTGGGGTGTGGCTTCGTAGGCTAACTGCAGTGGCCAGGGAGGGAATTGAACCCCCGACACGCGGATTTTCAGTCCGCTGCTCTACCAACTGAGCTACCTGGCCAGTTGGGGCGGTAAATATAGGAGGAGGTGGTACCTAGGCCAAGTCGCGCTGGGGCGCATTCTGTCGCTGCCGGCCTTCGC
>DASUVR010000140.1:0-7818 GCA_036378855.1 Gemmatimonadales bacterium
GTCGAGAGTCGCGAGCGGTCGCAAGGGTACTCGATAGAGCGGTAGACCGGTCTTCATTTAAGCTGCCTCCTAGCTCGCGACTCGCGACGGGACACAACTATATTGTGGCGGCTTAGACCGCTACACCTCTTTCATCGCTGCAGAGAGCTCATGGAATGCTAAACAAGGTTGCGGTTGTCGGGGCAGGGAATGTGGGCGCAACGGCGGCGCAGAGACTAGCCGAAAAGAACCTGGCGCGTACCGTGGTCATGATCGACGTCGTGGATGGAGTGCCTCAGGGCAAAGGCCTGGACCAGTGGCAATCCGGTCCGATAGAGGGCTTCGATGCCAGGGTGGTCGGCAGCGGGAACTACGATGAGGCGGCTGGAGCCGAGGTGTTCGTGGTCACCGCCGGCATCGCCCGGAAGCCGGGGATGAGCCGGGACGATCTGGTCAAGACCAATGCCGGCATCGTTCGCTCAGTCACCGAGCAGATATCCCGGGTGGCCCCGAAGTCCATCATCGTGGTGGTCTCCAATCCGCTGGACGTGATGTGCTACGTGGCCATGAAGGCCACCCGCTTCCCCCGGGAGCGGATCCTCGGCATGGCGGGAGTGCTGGACACGGCGCGGTACCGCACGTTTCTGGCCGAGGCTCTGGATGTTTCCGTCGAAGATATCCAGGCCATGGTGCTCGGCGGACACGGCGATACCATGGTGCCGTTGATCTCCTATACCACAGTCTCAGGCATCCCGGTCACCCAGCTCATGGATCGGCAGAAGCTCGACGCCATTGTCACTCGAACCCGGAATGGCGGCGCCGAGATCGTTGCTTTTCTCAAGACCGGCTCGGCGTACTACGCCCCGAGTGCCGCGGCGGTGCAGATGGTCGAGGCGATCGCGCTCGACAAGAAACGCATCCTGCCCTGCTCGGCCTGGCTGCAAGGCGAGTTTGGTCTCCGCGATGTCTTCTGTGGAGTTCCCTGCAAGTTGGGGAGAAGCGGCCTCGAGCGGATCATCGAGGTGAAGCTCACCGACGCTGAACGTGAGGAGCTCCTTAAGTCCGCCGAGGCGGTGCGCTCGACCCAGGCGGTGGTCGACGCGTGAGCGGAGCTGCCAGATGACTCGGTTGTGGCTGCTGTGGGACTCGTTGGTCGGGAAAAAGGTGATTATGGCCGTGACCGGTCTGATCATGGTGGCCTATCTCATCACCCACGTAGTGGCCAACCTTCTGGTGTTTCAGGGGCCGACCAAAATCAATGCCTACAGCGCGTTCCTCCATGGCACCGGCGGCGCGCTCTGGGCCGCCCGGCTGATCCTGCTCCTCGCGCTCATTCTGCACGTGGTGGCGGCGGTGCAGCTCGCAGCCCGGCGAGCCGAGGCCAGGCCGGTGGCATATGCCGCCGGACGCAAGCCGCAGGTCTCCACCTGGGCCTCGCGCACCATCCGCTGGGGCGGCGGATTGATCCTGGCCTTCCTGGTTTATCACATTCTCCACTTTACCATCGGCACAGCCCACCCGGACTTCGTGGAGGGCGATCCGTACCACAACGTCGCCACCGGATTCCACAATCCTGTGGTGGTGGTGGTTTATCTGGTGGCCATGGCCGCGGTCGGTCTTCATCTCTATCACGGAGTGTGGAGCAGCGGGCGGAGTCTAGGCATGAGCCCGCCCTCTCCCAATCCGCTTCGGCGTACGGTGGCGATGGTGCTGGCGGTGCTGGTCTGGCTGGGCTTTACCGTGATTCCGATTGCGGTCTACGCCGGAGTGGTTCGATGATCGACTTGCGTTCCAGAGTGCCCGCCGGCCCGATCGAGCAGAAATGGGACAAGCACCGCTTCGAGATGCGGCTGGTGAACCCTGCCAACAAGCGGAAGTACACCGTGCTGGTGGTAGGGAGCGGGCTGGCCGGCGCGTCGGCCGCCGCCTCGCTGAGTGAGCTCGGGTATCAGGTGAAGTGCTTCTGCTTCCAGGATTCGCCCCGGCGGGCCCACAGCATTGCCGCGCAGGGCGGGATCAACGCGGCCAAAAACTACCGCAACGACGGCGACAGCATCTACCGGCTGTTTTACGATACGGTCAAGGGAGGCGATTTCCGCTCCCGTGAGGCCAACGTGTACCGGCTGGCTCAGCTGAGCGTCGAGATCATCGACCAGTGCGTGGCCCAGGGCGTCCCCTTTGCCCGGGAATACGGCGGCCTCCTGGCCAATCGCTCGTTCGGAGGCGCTCAGGTCTCTCGAACGTTCTACGCCCGGGGCCAGACCGGCCAACAGCTGCTGCTCGGCGCGTATCAGCAGATGCAGAAGGAGATCGATCGGGGCGGAGTAACGATGTATCCCCGAACCGAGATGCTCGATCTGATTGTCATCGATGGTCAGGCCCGAGGCATCGTGACCCGGGATATGGTCTCGGGTAAGATCACCTCCCATGTGGGGGACGCTGTGGTGTTGGGCACGGGCGGCTACGGCAACGTTTTTTATCTGTCCACCAACGCCAAGGGCTCGAACGCCACCGCAATCTGGCGGGCCCACAAACGGGGAGCCGCGTTCGCGAATCCGTGCTTCACCCAGATCCATCCCACCTGCATTCCGGTGAGTGGCGACTACCAGTCGAAGCTGACCCTGATGAGTGAATCGCTCCGGAATGACGGGCGAGTCTGGGTCCCCCGCACGAAAGGAGACCGGCGGCCCCCCTCCGAGATCCCCGAGACCGAGCGGGATTATTACCTGGAGCGGAAGTACCCCAGCTTCGGCAATTTGGCTCCCCGGGATATCGCCTCCCGAGCGGCCAAGGAGGTCTGCGATGAAGGCCGGGGTGTGGGTGAAAGCGGGCTCGGTGTGTATCTCGACTTTGCCGACGCGATCAGGCGCGTGGGGGAGCCCACCATTCGCGACCGCTACGGCAACCTGTTCGAGATGTACCAGCGAATCACCGACGAGAACCCCTACCGCGGTCCGATGCGGATCTACCCGGCCGTTCACTACACCATGGGCGGGCTCTGGGTGGACTACAACCTCATGAGCACCATTCCCGGCCTGCATGTAATCGGCGAGGCAAACTTCTCCGATCATGGTGCCAACCGGCTGGGGGCAAGTGCGCTGATGCAGGGCCTGGCCGACGGTTATTTCATTCTGCCGGCAACCATCGCCGACTACCTCGCCTCCGCCAAGCTGAACAAGATCGACCCGTCCCATCCCGAGTGCGTCCGCGCCGAGGCGGAGGTGGCGAGCTATACCAGCAGGCTACTGGGGATCAAAGGCAAGCGCACGGTGGATTCCTTCCATCGCGAGCTGGGCAAGCTGATGTGGGACAAATGCGGGATGGCGCGCAGTGCTCAAGGGCTGCGGGAAGCACTGGGCCGCATTCCCGTGTTGCGCGAGGAGTTCTGGCGCAACGTCAACGTTCCCGGCAGCGATGCCGAACTGAACCAGGCGCTGGAGCGGGCCGGCCGGGTTGCCGACTTCCTGGAGCTGAGTGAGCTGATGTGCCGGGACGCCCTGGACCGGGAGGAGTCCTGCGGCGGACATTTCCGGGTGGAGTACCAGACACCGGACGGTGAGGCGCTGCGGAACGACCAGGATTTCGCCTACGTATCAGCCTGGGAGTATTTGGGAGCAAATCGGGAGCCCCAGCTGCACAAGGAGCCGCTGGAGTTCGAGTACGTGCATCTGGCGCAGAGGAGCTACAAGTGAGTCGTCAGACGCCAGTCGCCAGTCGCCAGTCGCCAGTGAAAGGCAGCACACCGATGAGTAGGAGCACCGTGCCCAGGCTACAGGCTGGCGACTGCAGTCTGACGACTGGCGACTGAGATGAACCTCACCCTTCGCGTCTGGCGCCAGCCCAGCCCCTCCGCTCCGGGGCGTCTCGTCGAGTACCAGGCTGCCGAGATCAGTCCCGACATGTCTTTCCTCGAGATGCTCGATGTCGTCAACGAGGGGCTGATGCAGCGGGGTGAAGTCCCGATCGCCTTTGATCACGACTGCCGCGAAGGGATTTGTGGATCGTGCAGCCTGATGATCAACGGCGTGGCCCACGGCCCCATGCGGGGCACCGCCACCTGCCAGCTGCATATGCGGAGCTTCAAGGATGGCCAGGTGATCACGGTCGAGCCCTGGCGGGTTCGGGCATTCCCCATCGTTCGAGATCTGGTGGTGGACCGGAGCGCCCTGGACCGGATCATTCAGGCCGGCGGCTATGTCAGCGCCCCCACCGGAGGAGCCCCCGATGGGAACACCATCCTGATTCCCAAGGAAACGATAGACACCGCGATGGATGCGGCCCAGTGCATTGCCTGCGGGGCCTGCGCCGCCGCTTGCCCCAATGGTGCGGCATCCCTGTTCACTGCGGCCAAGCTGACCCATCTGGGACTACTCCCTCAGGGCCAGCCGGAGCGCTATCGCCGCGCTCTGCGGATGGTGGCCCAGATGGACATCGAGAACTTCGGTGGCTGCAGCCTCTACGGTGAGTGCCAGGAAGCCTGCCCCAAGCTCATCAGCATCGACACAATTACCCGGATGAACCGGGACTTTCTTCGGGCCAGCCTCACCTCCGGTCGGGCGGCCGTAGCCGAGTCCGACTGAGACGGTTTTTCACCTTACCAATCGTTGCCACGGTCCTGCTTCCCGGCCAAGGCCTGGGGCAGGCTCCCGCCTGGATCAAGTTCGGGGCTAATGCGGTCCCGGTGTACACCTGGGTCGATCCGATACCGCATGGTGGCTCGCTGGGCGAAGTGCGGCTGGTCCAGCCGACCGTTATGGCCCACGGCGGAGCGTTCGATGATCGCCTGCGCCTGCTGGCCACGCTCAACCTCGAAGGTTGGACCATCCCCAACGGGGAGCTCGCCCTGGGCGATTGGGGCGAGGGCTTCATGGACCGCCGGCATCCCCACACCTACGTCCATGAGGTCATGCTCTCGTACGTCCACCCGTTCGGGCGCTCCTCCGCTTCTCTGGCTGCCGGCAAAGGATTCGCGCCGTTCGGGACTGACGACCCCATGTCGCGACCGCCGTTGCGCTACCCGGTCAATCACCATCTGGCGCAAATCCTGGAACGTGCCGTGGTTATCCTGGGCGTCAGGACGGGCCCGGTTCTGCTGGAAGGATCTGTTTTCAACGGCGACGAGCCGGAGCGGCCGGGGAGCTGGCCCAATATGTCCCGCTTTGCCGACTCATGGTCTGCCAGGCTCACGCTCTACCCTGGGGCGCATCTCGAGCTGCAGGGGTCCCACGCTGACGTCCAGTCTCCGGAGCACCGGGAAGGGTTCGGGACCGATCAAAGCAAGTGGAGCGCATCCGGCCGGTGGACCGGCTCGCTGCGCAGTGCTCCGGCGTATGCCCTGTTGGAATGGGCCCAAACATCCGAGGCCGACGGGTTCTTTGTCTTTCACAGCCTTCTGGGAGAAGGTGCATGGACCCTCGGCCGTCATCGTCTCCTGTATCGGTTCGAGCGTACCGAGCGTCCTGAAGAACAGCGGCTCCTGGACCCATTTCGCTCGGCTCGACCGCATCTCGAGAACTCCATTCTGGGCACCACCCGCTGGACGGTCCACACCGCAGGGTATGGATTTCGGCTCACTGTGGCCAGGGCGGTGGCTGCTCTGCCCTTCGTCGAGATTTCCTATGGACGCATCGCCGACGTGAACGGCGGCTTGTTCAACTCGGAGTCCTTCTACGGGAAAACATCGTTTTGGTCGTTGAGCCTGGGGAGCCGGCTCAACGTCGGGCTTCCGTTGCACCGGATGGGACGGTACGGTGTGGCGCAGGACACGGCGCCGATGTCGGCCGACCACCAGCATGATCAGCATGATCACCACAGTAGATAGGCAGCTCCTGCTGACGCTCCTCGGGGCCGGGCTTCTGGCCTGCGGCGACGACTCCGCGGTCCAGCCCACCGTCCCCACCACGATCGAAGCGGTCAGCGGGGATCACCAGGTGGGGAATCCCAGTGCCCAGCTGGCCAGCCCACTGGTGGTGCGGGTAACCGACGATCAGGACCGGCCGGCGGCTGGAGTGACCGTGACGTGGGCGGTGGTCGACGGCGGCGGCAGCATCACTTCGCCCTCATCCACCACTGGATCGGACGGCACGGCCTCGGCCCAATTCATCCTGGGCCCGACCATCGGCGACCAGCGTGCGCAGGCCACCGCGGAGGGATTGGCCGGCTCGCCTATCGGGTTCACTGAGACAGCGGCACAGGGCAGCGGCGGTCCTCTGGTGCTGAGTGTTGCCGGGGGAGGGAACAACCTTGCCGACCGGTACAGCTCGGACCTGTGGGTGTATGGAAACCACGCGTATACCGGAACCTGGAACTTTCGGGAAGCACAGGGCAACGTCTTGAACGTCTGGACTCTCGACGCCGCCGGCGCGCCGTCCTTCACCAGTTCAGTCACCATCCCCAATATCGGAACCGTCAGCGACGTCCAGGTCAGCGAGGACGGGCAGCTGCTGGTGCTGAGCGGCGAAAGCGGGGGAGACTATGGGCAGGACGGCGGCGTCTACGTTTATCGGCTGACCGATCCGGCGCATCCGGATTTCGTTGGTTCCGTCAGCGTTCCTTATGGCGGGGTCCACACGGTGACTCTCGCCAATCTCGATGGGCAGCTGCATGCCTTCGCCGCAAAGAACCCGGGCTCTATCGGAACCGATACCCAGAACCAGCCGGCTCTGTTGATCTACAACCTGACCGAGCCGTCATCGCCCAGACTGGTGCACCGGGAGCCGATCCCGCCGCATTATGGAATTCACGACACCTTCGTGCGTGACGGCCTGGTATTCGTCTTCGCCTGGGACGAAGGCTTCATTCTTTACGATGTGGGGAACGGGATCCGGGGTGGCTCGCCGTCGGCCCCGGTCGAGGTGAGTCGCCTGATCACCGCGGCCAACAGCAGCAGCAGCCCAGCAGTGCACAACGGATGGTGGTTCCACAATCCCGTTACCGGGGAGAAGCGCTACCTGTTCATCGGACAGGAGGGGCCGGGTGTGATCGGGTCCCGGTCGAGCGGAGACATCCACGTGGTGGACGTCTCAGACCTGGCTCATCCAGCCGAGGTGGCCTTCTTCCACCTCAACGGCGCGGGCACCCACAACTTCTGGATCGACGAGCCGAATCAGGTGCTCTATGCTGCCTATTACAATGCGGGAGTCGTGGCTCTGGACATCTCGGGTACTCTGAGCGGCGATCTGTCCGGGCGGCTGCTAAGCCAGATCAAACCGGGCGGCACGGGCAACACCTATACCTGGGGCGTCCAGCTGGCGAACGGATCGCTCTACGCTATCGACATGCTGAGTGGGCTCTGGCAGCTGAGGACGAGGTAGGCGGTCGGTCGTGCGGGCGGTCGGGCGGTATAACGAAAAGGCGGTAAGGGCGAGGGGAGCAAACGAGCTAACGGATAGTGGCGCAACCAACGCGCTTTTCCCGCCCTAACGATCTGACTGCCTGTCCGCCTGACCGCCTGACCGCCTGACCGCCTTACTGCTACCTCCAGCCGCCGGCGCCATCCAGGCGTTGTTCTCCCGTCGCACATCAGGGTAGAAGTTCCGGGTATCGATCGCCGCGCCCACCACACGCTTGGGGCCTGGCACCTGGAGGGTATACTGGGAGCCGGCGTACCAGATCTCCACCGGCAGGCTCAGGTGCTGGGAGGCGCCGTCCTCCATCCTGAGGTCCAGCTCGACCGGCATCGGCATCGGCATCACACTGCGCAGGTAAACCCGGGAGAGTGTCACGCCCGCCGAGTCGATCGATCGCACCGAGTCTACCGCCTGATCCAGTCGCTCAGTGGTGTAGAACCAGGAGCGCCAGAACCAGCTCAAATCCTCACCTACGCCATCCTCGATAGTG
>DASUVR010000141.1:0-9527 GCA_036378855.1 Gemmatimonadales bacterium
TGGCGAAACCCCCGCGCCAGAGTCACCGGATGCACCCCCACAGCGCCCGCCAGCTCGCTCAGACTGGGCCGGCCACCCAGCTCCGTGTGGATCCGCTCGCGCGCCTCCTGCAACCAGCGCGGTAAGCCTCGGCTGTGGTGACTGTGGACCTTCAGTCGCGAGGCTGCAGCAACCAGCTCCAGCAGTAGACCTTCGATCGCAATGGGCGAGGTCGAGTCCATCACCTGGAGCTCGTGGTATACCCGCCATCCATAGGCCGACAGTCGTCCGCCCTGAAAGGCCTCCCTCTCGTCCAGCACCGCCGAGTGAGGGCGGATGGCGGCAACCTGCCGCTGATCCGCTTCGATCAAGAGACCGCGGACGTCGCCCCGATTGAATCGGTCCCAGTGGCGTTCTCCCGCAGGCGTGATCTTCAGGGTTGAGCTGGTGCAGGCGAGAGATCCACCACGCCACGCCTCGGTGAATGCGCCTTTGAGCACAAAGCAGATCGTAGGCGTAGGGTGGTCATGCCAGGGCAACTCCGCCCCGTGCCGGTGGATGCCCTCGGTGACGGTAAATCCCCCGGCAACGACGCGCCGGCCTCTGCTCGAGTCGGCTCTCGGCTTTCGTACCATAGATGCCCTTACTGACGTCCCTGGCGAACCCAGCTTCACACGCTAAGTCCCTTCAAGGGAGCTATCCACTTACAAGACCACGGTCAAGGTCTGGGGTAGCGTCAGGAAACACTGGCGATGAGCTGGTCCGGCCAGGCCCCTCCGACCGGGAATTTTCGGGCAGGCAGAGGAGTAGGTCGAATAGCGACGTATGCTCGCGCACCCAGCGGGCTTCCTCAATCGGAGATCTCATGAGACACCTGCGTCTAATCCTTGCTGCGGCGGGAATCGCTGCCCTGGCCTGCTCGGGAGACAATAACCCCAGCGCGCCGAGCGGCGGCGGTGGATCCTCGACCGTAACCGTCGGAACACCATCCGGCGGGCTGACTTTCAGTCCTACCAATATCACCGTGGCGCCCAATGGTACCGTCACCTGGAGCTGGAATTCCGGCGGCGTGATCCATGACGTCACCTTCCCCGACGGCAGTAACTCGGGCCCTAAGAGCTCAGGAACGTTCCAAAAGACATTCCCGACTGCCGGGACCTTCAACTACATCTGCAGCATTCATGGCTCAGCGATGAGTGGTACGGTCACTGTGAGCAGCTCGTCCGGTGACAATGGTGGGTCCACCGGTGGGACCGGTGGCGGCAGTGGCGCTGGGGGCGGAGGCGGCGGCGCATACCCCTGAGCGCTTAATCCATTCTACCTCTAGATTCCCTGAAGCCTTCTCCTTCAGGGAATCTTTTTTATGGCCGATCTCGACGTCGCCTTTCCTGTTCTCAGCCGGGCCGACATCGCCGCCCTTACCGCTCGGGGCAAGCCGCGTGAGGTGCATGCGGGTGACACCCTGTTCACCGAGGGTGAACGCAATCGCTCCTTCTTCGTGGTGATTGACGGAGCCATCGAGATCGTCGAGCACTCCCGGGGCGAGCCGCACCAAGTCACGGTGCATCATCCGGGGCAGTTTACCGGGGACATCGACGTCTTCAACGGGCGCCCCGCCCTGGTCACCGGCCGAGTCGTCGAGGACGCCAGGCTGGTGGAGCTGACGCCGGACAATCTGCGCCGCGCCGTGGACGAATTGCCGGATCTGGGCGACATCATCATCAAGGCCTTCCTGCTTCGGCGTGAGCTGATTCAGGCCAGCGGATTCGAGGGCGTCAGGATTATTGGCTCCCGCTTTTCTCCCGAGTCCCACCGGCTCCGCGACTTCGCCCAGCGCAACGCCATTCCCTACCGATTCATGGACGTTGAGACCGACCCGGAGGCGGAGGTTCTGCTCCGCGAGATGGGCGTGCCGCCCTCGGAGACACCGATCGTGGTGGGGCAGATGGGTAAGTCTCACCGGAACCCCAGCAACGAGCAGTTCGCCAGCTGCGCCGGCCTCACCGTGGAGCCCGAGCCAGGACACGTCTACGACCTCGTCATCGTCGGGGCGGGCCCCGCGGGTTTGGCCGCCTCGGTCTACGCCGCGTCGGAGGGACTCGAGGTGCTGACCGTGGACTCCCTGGCCGCCGGCGGTCAGGCCGGCACCAGCTCGCGGATCGAGAACTATCTCGGCTTCCCTTCCGGTATCTCCGGCCCGGAGCTCATGGGCAACGCTCTGATCCAGGCGCAGCGTTTCGGCGCCCAGATCTCCATCGGATCGCCGGTGGACTCCCTGGGCGTCGACGGCGGAGACCGGAGGGTCAACCTGGTGGACGGCACCCGGCTCACCAGCCGCTGCGTGCTGATCGCGAGCGGAGTGGAATACCGAAAGCTCGCGGTGCCTCGCTTCGGCGATTTCGAAGGAGCCGGGATCTATTACGCCGCGACCCCGATGGAGGCCAAGCTCTGCCAGGGCGAGGAGGTAGTTGTAGTGGGGGCAGGGAACTCGGCGGGGCAGGCGATCGTCTTTCTGGCCAAGAACGCCGCCAAGGTTCACCACCTGGTGCGGGGAGACGATCTGGGGGCCAGCATGTCGCGCTACCTGGTGGATCGCATCGAGCGGCTGAGGAACGTTCAGCCATACCTGAAGACTCGGGTCACTTCACTCGAAGGCAACGGGCACCTGGCCACAGTGTGCGCCGAGAGCGCCGACCGAGGACCGCTGAGGTTCGACACCACCTCGCTGTTTCTGTTCATCGGCGCCGACCCCAACACCGAATGGCTCCGCGACTGTGTGGCGCTGGACAACAAGGGCTTTGTCCTGACCGGCGACAACCTGCCCCGGAGCATCACCGATAACGAACGATGGCATGCGGCCGGGCGCGCGCCGTTTATCCTGGAGACCAGCCTGCCCGGAGTCTTCGCCGCCGGCGACGTCCGAAGCGGCTCGGTCAAACGCGTCGCCTCGGCCGTCGGCGAGGGGGCCATGGCCTGCAGCCTGGTTCACGCCCACATCGGCAAGACGGTATAACCTCGGCTGGTTCACCCGCCGGTATCATGCAGCGCACTGTTGTCTCTCTTGTCCTTCTGCTGGCCGCCTCGAGGCTCGCCGGCCAGTCGCCGGTCCGGGTCGACTCCGGGGTCGCGGTCCCCATGCGCGACGGCGTCATGCTCCGGGCCGATCTTTACCGTCCGCGCAGCGACGGACGGTTCCCGGTTCTGGTGTACCGAACCCCGTACGGCCGGGTCGAGGCTCCTCCTGACCCGCTGGTGCTCGCGGCGGTGCGCCGGGGCTACGCGGTACTGCGGCAGGACGTTCGAGGCCGCTACGGCTCTGGCGGCGTGTTCCAGCCCTACCAGCAGGAGGGCCGCGATGGGTACGACACCATCGAGTGGGCCGCGCGCCAGCCCTGGTCCAACGGATCGGTCGGCACTTTCGGCCTCTCCTATCCGGGCGCGGTGCAGTGGCTCGCCGCGGTCGAACACCCCCGTTCGCTCAAGGCAATGGTACCAGCCATGACCTTCTCCAGCCCGGAGAGCTTCTGGTATTCGGGTGGGGTGTGGGATGGATCCTGGCTGGACTGGACCTGGCTCAACATCGCTCCCGACCTCCGCCGCCGACTCGGCGTGGCAGGACCGAAGACCGACGAGGAGGGGGCGCGAAGCTGGGAGCAGGACGGAGCAGCCGCTCGCCGGTACCGGCCCATGCTCGAGCTGCCCCAGTTCCAGGGTGTCGCGCCCTGGTATTTCGAGTGGATGCGCCATCCCCCGAACGATCCATACTGGAGCTTTGCCCGTCTGGACGGCCGCTATGCCCAGGTGGATGCAGCGGTGCTCAACCTCTCCGGCTGGTTCGATGAGATGTACGGTCCCAGCGGAGCGGTGGAGAACTTCGAGGGCGCGGGCGATGTGCTGATCCTGGGACCCTGGACTCACGGCGTCGCGTCTGTTCAGCGGAGCAAGGCCGGAGAGCGCGACTTCGGAGCATCGGCGGCGCTGGATTACGGGGCGACCGTGCTGGGGTGGATGGACCGGCACCTCAAGGGACTGGCGTCTTCCGAGGCTGAGCCCAGGGTGCGGGTGTTCGTGATGGGCTCGAACCAGTGGAGAACTTCAGATCGCTGGCCCCTGGCCGGGGTGCATCCGGACACCTTCTACCTGGCGGGACACCCCGAGGGCAGGAAAGGGGCGCCGGGACTTCTGGTACAACCTGCGCCTGCCAGCGGAGGCGGCACAACGGTGATTCGATCCGACCCCGCCCATCCAGTCAGCGATCCCTTCGAGGGCAAGTTCGGCGCCCACGATTACCGTTCGCTGCGGCCTGGTCCCGGGATCGCGGTATTCGAGACGGCCGCGTTCGATGCGCCGGTGGAGATGATCGGCCAGGTGGTGATCGAGCTGGCCGCGAGTGCCACCGTGCCCGACTTCGACCTGTGGGCCCAGCTTTACGACGTAGCGCCGGACGGGACCGCATGGAATCTTTCGACTCCGGGTACTGCTCTACAGCGCGCGAGCTATCGCCAGGGCGGACCCGAGCGGCTGCTGGTCAAACCGGCCGAGACGGTGAAACTTCGGATGAACCGCTTGGTGACCGCCAATCGCTTTCTCCCAGGGCACCGGTTGCGCCTGATCATCACCCCGCAATTCTATCCCGTGTTCTCGGTCAATCCTCAGACCGGCGTGCAGGAGTTCGAAAGCGACAGCGTCAGGGTGGGGGAGATCCGGATCGCACACTCGGCCGATCGCGTCTCGCGCATTGTGCTGCCGGTGGTCCCTATCGCCAAGTGAGTACTGGGGAAGCATCTTGATCCGTACCTCGCAGAGGAGGCATTGTGAGAGCTTTGGTCCCCATAGGCATCCTGCTGGTGATCGCCTGGGTCTTCGGTTTCCTGGTGTTCAAGGTCGCGGGGATCCTGATCCATCTGCTGATCATCGCCGGTATCATCATGCTTATCGTCGGTTTCTTCCGGCGAGTGAGCGGCGACCTCTGATCGTCATCGATGACTGAAATCCGCACCCGAATCGACCGGGCAGGTGGGTGGGCAGATGTCGGCTCAGACCCGCTCGATCAGTTGATCCATCTCTCTCATCTCATCGGCCACGATACCCGTCTGGTCCAGCCGGGGGGTGGGAACACTTCCATAAAAGAAGGCGACACCCTGCTGGTGAAGGGCAGCGGCACGGATCTTCGCACTATCGGCCGCGGCGGCTTTACCCGGCTCTCTCTCTCCCGTCTGGCGCCGCTGTGGGCCGCGGAATCGATGAGCGACGCCGAGATGATGCGGTTCATGGCGCAGTGCATGGTGGAGGATGGCCCTGCGCCCAGTGTCGAGACGCCGCTCCATGCGCTGCTTCCCTACAAGGTCGTCGCCCATACCCACGATGTCCCCACCATGAGCCTCACCAACATCAGGGACGCGGAGGCCGAGCGTCTGCTGGGTGAGCTGTTCGATGGGAAGGTGGCGTACGTGCCCTACGTGCGTCCGGGATTTCCGCTGGCCCGGGCAGTGGCCGAGCTGATAGGCGGAGAGCCGGAGGGGCGGAGAGGCGGAGGGATTGCCGAAGATACGATCGCGCTCGCGTTGGCCCATCACGGGTTGGTCGTCTGGGGTCAGGACGCCGCCGAATGCTATGACCGGCTGGTCGAGATCACCGGGAGGATGGACGAGCTGATCGCGATCAAACGAGCCGAGCGTCCCTCAGACCTGGCCTCGTTGCGCCCGGTGCCTCCGCGCGCTGAGCGGCACGAGCTCGCCGAGCTCGTGCTCCCCGTCATTCGCGGTGCACTCGGCGGGAACGAGCGGGTCGTTCTCCACTTCGACGATTCTGATGAGCTGGTCCTGGCACTGGACGGCAAGGAGATTCCGGAGCTGGTTCGCCGCGGCATGGCTACTCCCGAGCACCTTCTCCGTGCCGGAAGACTGCCGGTTATCCTGAGCCCCTCTGTGCTTCTGGATGAACCGAAGAGACCCTCTGCCATTCGCGGCGCGCTCGCCACGGCCCGTACCGAGTACGAGGCCTATCACCGGAAACACGCCAAGAGCGGCGAGCCTCCTCTCGATGACTGGGCCAAGGTCATTCTCATCCCCGGCCTCGGCATGGTCACTGCCATGGCCGACAAGCGTGGCGCGGTCACGGCGAACGTCTGCTATCGGGCGGTGCTCGAGAGCATCGAGAACGCGGAGGCGATCGATCGCTTCGAATTCATTCCTGAAGCGGATGTGTTCGAGTTCGAGCATTGGCCGCTGGAGCGGCGCAAGATCGAGGAGCAGATCGCGAGGGATCGCGTCACCAAGCTGCTGGCTCGCCATATCGTCGTGATCATCGGCGGCGGCAGCGGCATCGGACAGTCGGCGGCGGAGCGCTTTGCGGAGGAAGGCGCCCACGTGGTTGTGGCCGACCTGGATGGCGAGCAGTGCCAGCGGGTTGCGGATGGAGTGGCGGCAAGGTATCCCGGTCGCGCAATTGCGGTTCCGGCCGACGTGCAAGACGACGCCAGCCTCGACCTGCTGTTCCGAAAGACGGTACTCGCGTTCGGCGGCCTGGACTGCCTGTTCTACACCGCGGGGCTGCCGCCCCGTTTTGCTCCGATCACCGAGATCAGCCGGGACGATCTCCAGCGTCAGCTCGAGGTCCACTACCTCGGTGCGGTCCGGGCCATCGGGCGGGCGGCGGCGATCATGCACCGCCAGGAGCTGGGCGGGTCGATCGTGGCCTCGGTCTCCAAGGCCGCCCTGGTGCCGGGTCGAGACGCGGTGGCGTACGCCGGCAGCAAGGCCGCGCTGCTTCAGGCCCTTCGGGTTGCCGCGGTAGAGCTGGGCGCCCACAACATCCGGGTGAACGCCATCAACGCTGACCAGATCGAGACGCCGCTGTTCATGCAGTTCGTGCGAGAGCGCGCCGCCAGCCGCGGCGTCTCCGTGGAACAACAGCTGGAGTCATATCGGAGCAGAAATCTGATGGGGACCACGTTAATACCGCCGGAAGCGGTGGCGGATCTGGCCGTGCTGCTCGCCAGCACGCGGTTCCGCTTCACTACCGGGGACATCCTCACTGTCGACGGGGGACTGCCCGAAGCCTTTCCCCGTTAGCTGACTGAAGCCTTTGAGCTTAGAAAGGCAGTCTGCTGACCAGCTCCCGGATCGAGATCCGGTCCAGGAAGGGGAGGCCCACGCCAAAGGCGACTCGGAATGGCCGTGAGCTTCGAGCCAGCTGGTCGCCGAACTGGTGGCGCAGGACGCGCTGCTCCACCCTGACGGAGAGGCTCACCAGCTGGCGGAATCGGTACCGAACGCTGGTTCCCACCGAGGCCGTCAGAGTGGACCCGTCGAGAAGCTCCATGTAGGACGGCTGTCCGCCAAAGACCAGTCCCACCCCGGAATGCACCTCCCAGGCAAGCGGCAGATCCCGCGGCCGGAGCCAGTAGCGCGCCGCCGTAACCCCGGCCAGCGACTGCGCCCCGGAGCTCACCTGGACCTGCTTCGTGGAACCGCTCACCGTAGCGTAACCGGGACTATACGTGACCGCGTTGGTCACATCGAAGCGCTCGTTGAACCTGACATTCATCTGAGCGCCAAACCGGAAACCCACCCGCTGGCTCACGTTAAGGGTGCCATCCTGAAGCGAGAACTTGGTGGGGAGAGAGAATTTGGCGATGGGTCGAACTTCGATTTGCTGGGATTCGAGCGGGACGGCGGTGGCGGAGATCAGTCCGGCTGCGGCCCCGAGGAGCAGCAGCCCCCGAACTCTCGTCCCAAGCAGCCTTGCCCGAATGGCCATTCCGCCTCCAGCACTGAGTAGATCGTTACCCAGTATGGCTCGCGGGGCCGGGGGCCGTTGTGGTCAGGGTCACCGCTTTGGGACCGGCTCTGGCCACTGTGATCCAAGTCGCTGACGCGAGATGGCTTAGAAGACACTCTGTGGCGGGCTTGACTGGTGCTTGACTCTACCCGCCTATCCTGCCCCCAACGATTTGGAGGCTAAGCCAATGCGGATACTCAGCGTAGTGCTCTCATTTGTGGTGGCGATGTCCCTCGCGGGGACAGGTCTGGCGTACCTGGTGAACCGGATAGGGGAGCAGCGTATCAAGGTGCAGGACTCCTGGATCTCATCGGGCGAACAGAAGGGTTATCAAGCCTATGGTGCCGTGGCGACCGTTAACGCCGACAGCAGTGTGAAGCACTAGCACTTCCGCCTCTGGGCCTGTAGCCTAGAGGCCACCCCTCGCAGGGATTCCAGCTGACCGATACCGTCATTCGCCGGGAACGCGCCCCCCGCACCGGCATGCTGCGCCGAGTTCTCGGCCTCTCGTTCGGTATCGCACTGTTGGTCGGCAACACCATTCTCATCGGCATTCTGCGGACACCCGGTGACGTGGCCGCACAGTTGCCCCATCCTGCGCTCATCATCGGAATCTGGATCATCGGCGGCATATATGCCCTGATCGGTGCCATCTCTCTGGCCGAACCGGGCGCGATGCTCGCTCGATCCGCCGGTCAGTATGTAATCGTACGCCGGGGACTGGGAGAATATCCCGCATTCGTGGTGGGCTGGAGTGACTGGATCTCCACCTGCGGACCGATCGCGCTCGGTGGCATGGTGTTCATGGAATATCTCGAGCCGCTGATTCCAGCCCTGGCCGGGCGAAGAGTGCCGGCCGGCGTAGGACTGGTCCTGCTCTTTGGGTTGCTGCTCTGGCGCGGGATCCGGATCGGCGACCTCTCCCAGCAGATCCTGAGCGCGGCCAAGGCACTCGCGTTCGGATGCCTGATCGCGGTCTGTCTTCTCGCTCCGGTACCGGGAGCGCCCGGCACGGCCGGAACCTTGCCCTCCGGTATTACCCTGGTCACCGCGATCCTGCTGGCCCTTCAATCCGTCATCTATACCTACGATGGCTGGACCGGACCGCTCTACTTTGGGGAGGAGACGAAGAATCCGGGCCGTGACATCCCGCGGGCCATGGTGATGGGAGTGCTGCTGGTGATTCTGATCTACGTCATGATCAACATCGCCTTCGTCCGCGTGCTTGGTCCCGTCCGAATGGCCGGCGATCCCTTCGTGGCCGCCAGCGCAGGCAAAGTCCTGTTCGGTGCGCGGGGCGACCTCGTGATCCGCTTGATCGTGCTGATCTCGATCCTGAGCGGGATGAACGCCTGCACGCTGATGGCGGCCCGGGTCCTGCTTTCGATGAGCCGGGACCGGCTACTTCCCCCGAGCCTCCAGACCATCAACCCGGGCGGCACCCCGACGGTAGCGCACTGGACCACCATCGGGGTTGCAGCGGGATTCATCATCACGGGAACGGTGGCGACGGTGCTCGCGCTCTGCGCCTTCTTCTTCGTCTTCAACTACACCATGTCGTTCCTCAGCGTGTTCGCGCTCCGGCGAAAGGAGCCCGATACGCCCCGACCGTTCCGGGTGCCGGGATACCCGGTGACCACTGCGGTTGCTTTGCTGGGGTCGCTGGCTTTTATCGGAGGCTCGCTGGTCACAGACTGGAGTCATAGCTGGAAATCCATGGTTCTGTTGGCCTTGAGTTACCCGGTATACCGCATCGCAGTTGGGAG
>DASUVR010000142.1:0-5342 GCA_036378855.1 Gemmatimonadales bacterium
AAGAACTCGCTCAATACCCTGATGATGAGCCTCGTGGCACTGGGCGTGGTCGGGGTCACCTGGGCGGTTGCGGCATACAGTCTGGCGTTCAGCGACGGCGGGCCCTTCCTCGGAGGTCTTGCCAACTTCGGGCTGCAGGGCGTGGGCATGGAAGCAAAGGGCACGATCCCCCACGTGCTGTTCATGGCTTACCAGGCCACCTTCGCGATCATCACTGCGGCCCTGATCTCGGGTGCCGTGGTCGAGCGGATGCGGTTCGGTCCCTACGTCGCCTTTATCACCTTGTGGACCCTGCTGGTGTATGCCCCAGTGGCGCATTGGGTCTGGGGCGGCGGATGGCTGATGAGCCTCGGCGCGCTCGACTTTGCAGGGGGGACGGTCGTCCACATCAACGCCGGTGTGTCGGCCCTGGTCGCGGCACTGGTGCTCGGCTCCCGGAAGGACTACGGTCGCACCGCGGTGATCCCTCACAACGTTCCTTTCGTGCTGCTGGGTGCAGGCCTGCTCTGGTTCGGTTGGTTCGGCTTCAACGGCGGGAGCGCGCTGGCGGCCAACGGTCTGGCCGCGCTGGCCTTCACCAACACCTTCCTGGCCCCGGCTGCCTCGCTGGTCGTTTGGACCCTGCTGGATTACTTCCGCACCGGAAAGGCCACTGCCGTGGGCGGGGCCACTGGCATTGTGGTTGGGTTAGTCGCGGTTACTCCCGCGGCGGGATTCATCAGTCCGCTGAACGCGATGATCCTCGGCGCGATCGCGGCGTTCCCCAGCTATTTCATGATCCAGTTCCGCTCCCGGACCCGGATCGATGATTCCCTCGACGTGTTCGCCGGCCACGGAGTTGGCGGGCTCACCGGCGCCTTGCTGACCGGCGTGCTGGCCCAGAAGGTCTGGAACCCGGCAGGCACCGACGGTGTGTTGTTCGGCAATCCGCATCAGCTCGCCGTACAGGCGCTCGCCTGTTTGAGCGCCGCCGCGTACGCCGGGATCATGACATTCGCGATCCTGAAGGCGCTGAGCCTGTTCCTTTCACTCCGGGCGGTGCCGAGGATCGAGGGTGTGGGGATGGACGTGAGCCAGCACGGTGAAGAGGCCTATGCCAGCGGCGAAGGATCAATTCTGGTGCATCCGGACGTGCTCGCGGCCGAAGAGCTCTCCGCGGTGTTGGTACCGGCCACGGCCTCAGCCCCATAGGAGACCCGCTCATGAAGCTGATAGTCGCCATCATCCGGCCCGACCGCCTGAACGAGGTGCTGGAGGCGCTGTACCGGTGCGAGGTTCGAGGACTCACCGTCTCCCGAGTGCTGGGCCACGGGGGCGAAACCGAGCGAGTCGAAACCTACCGGGGCACGACGGTAAAAGTGGATCTGCAGGAGAAGGTGCGCCTGGAGATCGGCGTGTCCGAGCCGTTCGTGCTGCCCACGGTCAATGCCATTCTCAAGAGCGCCCGCACCGGAGAGGTGGGAGACGGAAAGGTCTTTGTTCTCGACGTCGCTCAGGTGTTCCGGATAAGAACCGGCGAGCAGAACGAGGCGGCGGTTACCCCGGCGGAGCCAGTGATGAGCGGGTAATTGGGAAGCACAAGCCTGGCACCTCATCCCGAAGAGAGTGAGGGAGCTTTCCAGCGGATTATTAGGAAACCACGAACTAGATCCCTCGCTCTGCTCGGGATGAGGTATTCTGGTTCGCGGCCTTCGTCCTTTCCGACCTTCCCGTCCTTCCAATACATTCCCCTGATGCCCAACCAGCTCCGAAGCAGCGCCATCACCCAGGGTGTCGAGCGCGCACCCAACCGGGCCATGCTGCGCGCCGTCGGCTTTGGCGACGATGACTTCGCCAAGCCCATCATCGGTATTTCCAACGCGCACAGCACCATCACTCCCTGCAATGCGGGGCTGGAGCGGCTTGTCCACCGAGCCGAGGAGGCCATCCGCCAGGCGGGAGCCATGCCGCAGACCTTCGGAACCGTGACCGTGAGTGACGGGATCTCGATGGGCACCGAAGGCATGAAGTACTCGCTCGTCTCCCGCGAGGTCATCGCCGACTCCATCGAGACCGCCTGTGGTGCCCAGAGTATGGATGGCGTGCTGGCGGTGGGTGGGTGCGACAAGAACATGCCGGGAGCCATGATCGCCATCGCGCGGATGGACATCCCGGCAATCTTCGTCTATGGCGGCACCATCAAGCCAGGTCATTACAACGGAAGGGACCTGACTGTCGTCAGCGCCTTCGAGGCCGTGGGCCAGCACAGTGCCGGCAAAATCAACGATCGCGAGCTGCTGGAGATCGAGCGGCGAGCCTGCCCCGGCCGAGGATCCTGTGGCGGCATGTTCACCGCCAACACCATGTCTTCGGTGTTCGAAGCCATGGGGATGAGCCTGCCCCGCTCGAGCACAATGGCCGCCGAAGATGTGGAGAAGGAGGAGAGTGCCGCCGAGTCGGGTCGCACGCTGGTGCAGGCGGTCCGCCGGAAGCTCCGTCCGAGACAGATCCTCACCCGGAAGGCCTTTGAGAACGGCATAGCGGTGGTCATGGCGCTGGGTGGCTCCACCAATGCCGTGCTGCACCTGCTCGCGATCGCCAAGAGCGCCGGCGTCGGTCTGGACCTGGACGACTTCGAAGCGATCCGGGCGCGCACGCCGGTGCTCTGCGACCTCAAGCCGTCCGGACGCTTCGTTGCCACCGATCTCCACCGCGCGGGAGGGGTGCCGCAGGTGATGAAAATGCTGCTGGAGCACGGCCGACTTCATGGCGACGCTCTCACCATTACCGGAGAGACGGTGAGCCAATCGCTTCGGGAAGTGCCGCCGGAGCCCGCATCTGCTCAGGAGGTGATCCGGCCTTGGAGCGAGCCGGTCTACCCTGAGGGGCACCTCGCCATTCTTCGGGGAAATTTGGCAACCGAGGGGGCGGTCGCGAAGATAACGGGTGTCAAATCTCCCAGGATCACCGGCCCCGCGCGAGTATTCGATTCGGAGGAGCGCTGTCTCGAGGCCATTCTTGCCGGCCGAATCCGTCCGGGTGACGTCATCGTCATCCGCTATGAGGGCCCCCGCGGCGGGCCGGGGATGCGTGAAATGCTCGCCCCGACCTCGGCGCTGATCGGCGCTGGGCTCGGCGACTCAGTGGGACTGATCACCGATGGAAGATTTTCCGGGGGTACCTACGGGCTGGTGGTGGGGCACGTCGCCCCCGAGGCGGCCTCCGGCGGCAGCATTGCCCTGGTCAACGACGGCGACAGCATCACGATTGATGCCGAGCGCCGGCTCCTTCAGCTCGATGTTTCGGCAGGCGAGCTCGAGAGCCGGCGCGCCGCATGGACCGCACCGACTCCGCGTTATACGGCCGGCGTCCTCCACAAGTATGCCCGGCTGGTGTCCAGCGCGAGCCTTGGCGCCGTCACTGATCTATAGGACTTACCGCAGGAGACCCTGGGCGACCCGCGGTTTGAGCGCCCGCACCACCTGGCGTCCCATCTCCTGAGTTGTCAGGGCACCCTCTCCCGGCCGGGCGATATCCCGGGTTCGCCAGCCCGCCTCCAAAACCAACCCTACCGCTTCATCGACCAGGTCGGCCGCCTCTCGGAGTTTGAGCCCGTAACGCAGCAGCATCGCGACTGATCCGATTGCTCCCAGAGGATTGGCGCTTCCTTGCCCCGCGATGTCCGGCGCGGAGCCGTGCACCGGCTCGAAGAGTCCTGGCCCTTCGCCGAGTGAGGCTGAGGGCAACAGGCCCAACGAGCCGGCAAGCACCGCCGCTTCGTCGCTCAGGATGTCGCCAAAGAGATTTTCCGTCAGCAGTACGTCGAAGCTGGTTGGGTCGGAGACCAGGCGCATCGCGGCGTAATCGACGTACAGGTGCTCCAGACCGACATCCGGATACTCGTCCGCGATTCGGGTGACGCACTCTCTCCAGAGCTGCGAAACCTCGAGCACGTTCGCCTTGTCCACCGAAGAAACCTTCCGTCTTCGATTCCGTGCGGATTCGAAGGCAACACGGGCCACCCTCTCGATCTCGTTCGCAGTGTAGCGAAGGGTGTTCACCGCCTCCGCCTCGGTCCGCCCCCTGGGCTCACCATAGTAGAGCCCGCCGGTGAGCTCCCGCACGATCAGGAGATCCGTTCCGGCCAGGCGCTCGTGTTTGAGTGGCGACAAAGCCTCGAGGGTTGAATGCACGGATACAGGCCGGAGATTGGCAAAGGCGCCGAGCAGCCGCCGGAGCGCCAGCAAGCCGGCTTCGGGTGACTGTCGCCCCTGGGGCAGAGATGGATCGCCGACCGCACCCAGCAGCACCGCATCGGAATCCAGAACCCCTCGCGCGGTACGGGATGGCAATGCCTCTCCTGCCTGGCGGATCGCAGCAGCCCCAACCAGGTACTCGCTCGTAGCGATCTGATAGTCGAAGAGCTCGCCGACCACCTGGAGAACCCCCACGGCCTCCCTGGTGACTTCGGGACCGATGCCGTCTCCCGGCAACACCGCGACGGTGAATCGCGTCATGATCGCCGCTCGTGTGCTGCGATCCTGTCCTCCAGCATGAGTGTCTTTCCGATCTCATCCTGACCGGACAGCAGCATTGCCCGGCGATAGGGGTCGATTTCGAACCGGTGGGCAAATCCCTGCTGGTCCCGAACCAGCTGCGACTCGAGGTCGATGCTGAGCTCGTATCCGGGTGTTGCTGTGCAGCGGCGAAAGAGCTCATCCACGGCTACCGAGGGAAGAGTTACCGGCAGAATTCCGTTCTGGCTGCAGTTGGCTTGGAAGATGTCGCCGAACGATTCGGCGATGATGCAGCGAAACCCAAAGTCGGCCAGAGCCCACGTGGCGTGTTCTCGCGAGGAGCCGCAGCCGAAGTTGGCACCGGCGAGCAACACGGATGCGTGGGCTGCTTCGGGCCGATTCAGCTCGAACTCCGGCTTGAGTGCACCGTCGGTCTCGTAGCGCCAATCATGAAACAGAACTGCTCCGAACCCGGTACGCGCGATGCTCCGGAGAAATTGTTTGGGAATGATCTGATCGGTATCCACGTTGACTCTGGGAAGAGCCGTGACCCGTCCGATGTGAGTGGTGAAGCGCTCCATCAGCGAGCAGAAAGCTTATGCATAAGATACTCCATCGAACCTGAGAATCCGCATGAACGTCAAAGGGTAAGTCCTTGTGGGTCCTGATATTTCAGCCCGAAGCTCCAGCTCAGACTGAAGCTGCATAACGGTCGAGAGGCAAGTGATTCGGGGTATAGCTACGGACATCGACCAGGGATCCGGCGATTGCCGCGGCACCTGCCATGGCGGGACTCATCAGATGGGTGCGGCCACCCCGTCCCTGCCGGCCTTCGAAGTTCCGGTT